>WTHE01000333.1 GCA_011523315.1 Candidatus Binatota bacterium | reverse complement strand
ATGTAGTACAGGCGGCCGTCGCTGTCGGTGTGGGCGTCCAGGCTGATCTGGGTCACCGTCCAGGTCGGTGCGACCGTCGCGCCGACGATCCAGGAGACAATCAGGGCGGCGGCAAAGAAAACGAAGTTCAAGCGAGACAGGCTCATATGTTTTTTCCGCAAGGCACCCCCGTCCAACCAGGGGAATGAAAGCTCAGGCCGAATAGACCGCGTGAATGATTTTGATAAGGCGCTGGCATCGGCGTCTCCTTTACCCTCGACATAGCGCAGAAGCGACTGCGTTGACAGACCGTTCCTCCCCAGCTGGCAGGTCGGGAATCTCTCTTCTCGCTAGAAAATTCTATAATGGAAAATAGAGAGAGGGCATAAGTATTTGTTTTTGCTGGATTTTTGGGAATCTTGCTCATTTTAGAGAAACGAGCCGCTAGGGCAGCTATATTCTGTAATCAAGGAATTTAGGGCTCAATCCGAAATGAGAGAGGTGTTGACATTCCAGCTAAAATAGAACATCCAAGGAAAATCTGCCAACGAAGGCGACAAGAGAGGAAAAGTTCATGACTGAGAAACCTCAATTGCAGACAGAAGAATCTACCGCGATAACCGATCTGCTGGAAGTTGATACGAGCAAGCTTCCCAGCGCTGTACTCGCCAGACTGATTGAGGAAGTCCGCAATGAGGAAGCATCGACAACACGCGCTTACGACCGGGTGCACAATCGGCACAATCGCGGTCGTTAGTCCTCCCTCTCCGCCGGAAATTAAAATGTGATCGAAATTGACACTGTCCTCATAAAGGCAGCCAGTCGCTGCAATATCAACTGCCGCTACTGCTACGTCTACAACATGGGAGATACGCGCTGGGCGGACCTGCCTAAGCAGATGTCCTCTGAAACAATGACTGCGGTGGCGCATGCTTTGGGAGAATTGTCGCGACAACAAAAGCGCCGCTTTGCCGTCGTCCTGCACGGCGGTGAGCCTCTGTTACTCGGCTCTGAAAAACTGGCTTTTCTCCTCGCTCAGCTTCGCAGCGTCCTGTCCACGGAATACCCCTTCAGTATCCAGACCAACGGCATGCTGATTTCCGAGGCAATCCTTGATGTCTGCTCCCAATTTCGTACTCGTCTGGGGGTCAGTATTGACGGACCCCCAGGAATCCATGACCGCTATCGTGTTGATCACACCGGGCAAGGAACTCACGATAAGGTGCTGGAGGGGATAGCAAGACTGCGGAATCATCGTGACCGATGTTTTCTGTACGAGGGTCTTTTGTCGGTGATTGACCCTACATCCGATCCGGCTGAGGTGTACGGATTTTTCAAGGAACTGGATGCCCCGAGCGTGGATTTTCTGTATCGTGACGGAAACCACTCGCAGCTCCCATACGGAAAAGCGTCCTCCCAATCTGCGGAGTACGGCCGGTGGCTCTCTCGGCTTTTGGATATCTACCTTGCCGATCCAGTTCCGCTCCGTATCCGTCTGCTTGACGACATGCTCAAACTGATTTTGGGTGGCGCTGGAACAAAAGAAGGATTGGGAGCAGCCGATTTCGGGATTGTTATTATCGACACGGATGGGACCATCACAAAAAATGACACGCTGAAGAGCGCCTTCAATGGGGCAGATCGTTTTCAGCAGCAGTGGTCGGTCCATACTCATCGTCTCACCGATATCGCCAATTCCCCCGAATTTGCCGCCTATCACGCTCTTCAACATCCCAGCGCTTCTTCCTGCCTGTCCTGCTCGGAGCTTGCTATCTGTGGCGGCGGGATGCCTGTGAATCGCTGGCGAGACGAAAACGGCTACGAGAATCCTTCGGTATACTGCGCCGACCAGCTTGTCCTTATCAGCCATATGCGAGACCGCCTAACGGCTCTCGCGGAATCATGCCGGGAATAATGACTCCGCTCCGCCTTTCCTTCGTCCAGACATTTTTCGAACCGTTTCCCTACGTGCTTTCTCTCGAAAGTCTCGAACTGGACGTCAGCTATCGGGTGCTTGCCTGGTTTGAATCAGGCGCTCCCTGGCGTTTGGTGGAGACAGATTTTTACGAACAATTCGAGTTTAGTCTGCTGGATGCCCAGCTACCCCCAGAGCTGACCTTCTTGCAAACGCCCGATTTCCTGACGACAGTGAGGTCGCGTGTTGCTGATCTCTTCGGGGCTGCTCTAGGTGAGCGGGTCGATGTCACTGCTCATCGCCTCATTCCTGGTCAACGCATCCGTCTCCATAATGACTTCATTGCTCGTGCAGAGACGCATCGGCTCTTGATCCAGTTGAATCGGGACTGGAAGGATGAAAACGGGGGATTTCTCCTGTTCTTTAAGAGCAGCGATCCTTCCGATACTCCTAAAGTCTTTCGACCGGTCCATAACAGCGCGCTCGGTTTTGCTATCACTCCAGAGTCGTATCACGCTGTCTCCACGCTCTATACTGGGGAGCGCTTTACCCTGGTGTATTCGTTTTATGGATAGACAGAGACTGTGTCGTCTGGAGCGCGAGATCGAAATCGGGCTCAAAGAGCTATACCCAGAGCCTTGGCTGCCGGAGTTGACGGCCCTAGTAGCCGAGTGGGGATGGCAGACATTACGCCGTAGCATCGGAATAACGGCTGCTGACTATGGCACAGGACGTGTGCTAGCAAGGAGCCCCGAGGCGTCACGGCATGTGGGAGCGTATCTACCAATCCTAGCCGGTGGCGGTTCGTCTGCCTGTGACATAATGGTCGAATTTTTGGCGGAAGAATGGAGTGGCCAGTATCGAGACATCGGTCTTACCTTCTACACGCCAGATGAATTGGTAAACTCAACAGTTCTTGAGTGTCTGGAAGACGCCATAGATGTTCTTGCCCAGGTTCCGACCCTCCAAAAAACCGCCGCAACGCTGGTACAGACCTGCCACATCTTGAAGCCAGAAGACGATGCCTACGATGTGAGCCATAGCGATCCGCTCGTCCCCTTTTCCATATTCGTGTCAGTTCCTCAGAAGCGCGATTTGGTTGATAGTCTGCGTGTTGCAGAATCTCTGGTTCATGAGACCATGCACCTACAGTTGACACTGATCGAACGGCTACAGCCCCTCGTCAACGCCTCTAGCCAGACATACTTTTCCCCTTGGAAAAACACACACCGGTCCCCGCAGGCAATTTTGCACGCTTTGTACGTATTTCGTGTTCTTGACAGCTTTTTTGAACGACAGCTGGCACTGCCTGGGTGGCCTGTTGCGAGCGTTGCTCACATGCGCGCAAGGCGCTGCGAAATTGCTCAGCAGATTCAAAATATTAGAACCTTCAAAAACCATCCGGCTCTAACTAAGCTGGGAACTCATCTTGCAGGATTACTCATTTTTGGTTGAGGAGGTTTCAGTACAGAGGAAATCCCGCGCCATTGCGCTGTATTTGGCATCAGGAAGGACTGCGGCGGCGAGATGTTTGCGCGCATCTTCTGCCTGACTCTGAGCTTCGGGATCTATGGAGTTTGTTCCCAATTCGACGATATCACGAAGTCTTTTCAAATAATCCAGTCTCTCCCTCCGCTCTTCTTCTAGATCAGGTCTCCTTAAACCCAGTCCGTTGATCGTCTCTCGCCCCCTTTTCGTTCGGTGAATCGCCACTTCTCCGCGAAAACGGATATGGCGCCGAGGATCTTCCCGGGCAGGATTAATAAAGAGTGGTTGTTCGGCGTTTACATCATCGTGATGGCTCCTAGCCCGTCTCTTCTGAACAGCGAGAGGAAACAAGTTTCCTTTATGGCTTGGATTACATCGCTTACAGCTGACCAGGAGGTTGTCCCAGTCATAGGCGAGCCAATAATAACCAGGATATTGTAGACTCTGACCCTGCTTCTGCTTGACCCCTCCTTTTGGCCGGAAGTGTTCGATCTCGCCGTATGAGGTAGCATTTCCCTTCGATTCACAGTAACAGCATTTTTGGTGCTGAGCCTCAAGTAACATATCTTTTACGGTGTCATAAATATTCTTATCGAAGCTAAATTTTTTTGAACCAGAACGATAATCGCCTGGATGGCAGTCGTGAGAGGCACAGTCCTTCCGGGTCTGCGCTGTCCCTTTTGTTATCAAAGTTTCAGGGGCTTTGTCAGATCTTTGTATTCGGATCATGTTCGTGAGACAATTTTTTGAGACGCGCCGCCGCCTGGCGAATCAGATCCATAGCAGCTCGGTCTTCATGATTTTCGGCGGTTGGAAGATTCTCCAGTTCTTTGTCCAGTGCGTTCAGACGATCTTCCTCGGACCGAGTCCGTTTTGTCTTGTCCAACAGAGCGTTGCGATTTGCGATCAAACTTTCGACCCGTCTTCTTCGTGCCGAAGGAACGCCAAAAAGCTCGCTGGTGACAATCTGGTCCACTCTCCCAGCTTTCACAAACTGCGGATGATTTTTGATTATTACCTGTCCGTCCTTTTGCTGTAAAACCGTCAAGTTTGCTTCTTCTGCCTCCTGGGCTATCAAAGGACTGTGAGCGGTAGCAATAAATTGAACGCTCGGGAAATGGCAAATCAGATCCTCCATAACATGACGTTGCCAAAGTGGATGAAGATGGAGGTCAATCTCATCGATGAGGACGATAGCAGGTTCAGCCAAAGGATTTGGGCTGTCAGGGTAACGTTCGTAGAGTCGCGAAGCCAAATCGACCGTCCATGCGAGCATTGTTTGGTAGCCGAGACTGAGGCCTAGAAGCGGAACGAGTCCATACGGCGTTTTGAATAGAACTCCGCTCGGCTCATCAGGATGCCCTAGGACTTTTGGTCCTAAGATGTCTATGTCTTTTTCATCTTGAATATCAGGGAGGATAGCGGCGAGGAGCTGTCCGATACGCTGTAAGCGCTTTTTATTTCGCATCTTCTTACTTTTCGCCGCGAGATAGTCGAGGTTTAATAGAATCTCTTCAGCGTCGTAAAGCTCTGTAGAACCTAAAAAAAGCGAGGCAAGCGGATCGGAAAGCTCGCTATTCTCCAGATTTGAGGATCCCATGCGACGGGTGGCACCATAGGCAAATATCGGGAGATCGAGAAGATCCATATTTAGCGGCTCAGGAAAAAGATTCTCTGTTGGTATCCGTTCTTGAAGCACTCCATTCCTGCCCGACATTCGTACGTTTGTCTTTATCTTTGGAATCCTGCCTTTTTCTCGTATTCCTAATTTTTGTCCTACGCTGAGGGTCGCCTCGAGGTCAAGCTGGACCTTTGCTTCTCTCCGAAGAAGCGATTTCCACACCTCATTTTCTTCAGAATCTAAAGCCGGCGCGATGGCGTCAGGGATGCTATCTTCCCGAGACTTCAGAGCCGGAACAGGCCGCATCCAGGCCAAACACTGGAGAAGCGTTGTCTTACCAACCCCGTTATCTCCAAGGAGTAATGTCCATTGGGCCAGCTTTCCCTCGTCATCGGTGAGATCGAGAGTCTGGCGTTCTCCAAAGCAGCGCACATTTTCCAACTCCAGAGAGGTGAAATAAATAGGCGGTTCCTTTGGACGCTTGGCCATGGTCCAGACCCTAGGCAACCCCCGGAGGTTTGTCAACGCGAACACTTTTAGGCTATGACACGGGCAGCACAGGGAATCGTGTTCACAATCAGAGTCCATCGGACAACACGATTCCCTTCGGAGGAGACGCCTATGTCAACAGCCTACCACGATCACACGCTCAGTCTGCGCGGCCTGAACTTTCATTACCTCGACTGGGGAACGGCCGGCAGACCGCCCTTCGTCCTGCTGCACGGCGGGGCGCAGACGGCCCACTCGTGGGACGATTTTGCGCCGGTCGTGCGCGCCGACTATCACGTGTATGCCCTCGATCAGCGTGGTCATGGCGACTCGGACTGGGCTGCCGACGGGGATTATACCCGCCACACCCAGGCTGAAGATGTGGCCGCCTTTGTCGCCGAGCGGGGTATCGCGCCCCACCTGCTAGCCGGCCTGTCCATGGGCGGCATCAACGCCATCACCTACACAGCGCGCTACCCCGAACGGGTCCGGGCGCTGATCATCGTCGATGTCGGTCCCGAAATCGAACAACAGGGCCAGGAAAATATCCAGGGCTTTGTCGGCATTGACGCCCTGGACTCGTTTGAGGCCTTTGTCGAGCGCGCCCACGGGTTCAACCCCCGTCGCTCGCTCGACAACCTGCGCCAACGCCTGTCGCATAATCTCAAACAGCTGCCGAGCGGACAGTGGACCTGGAAATTCGATCAGACCCGCCGGGGGTCCGGTAGTATGCGGTCGAGTCTCAAGCCCGAAGAGCTGTGGCAGGATGTGGGCACGATTGGCTGCCCGACGCTCATCGTGCGGGGCGGGGAGAGCGATATTCTGTCTCCGGCTGCGGCGACCCGACTCCAGGCCGCCATCCCCGACAGCCGGCTGGCTGTCGTGCCGGGCGCCGGGCATTCGGTAATGGGTGACAACCCGGACGGCTTTGCGGCCGCAGTCCAAGCCTTCCTGCAAAGCCTGGGCTAAAACACCATCTCCATCTGGGCGATCAGATTATCGCGGTCGCGCAGAAAGCCGATGCCGTTGAACTGCCCGTCGAGGTAATTGTACTGCAGAGTCAGCCGGAACGGGTCGCGGGTCAGGGTCACCCCCGGCTGCACCAGCCACGAGCCCTGCCAGTCGTAGAAAAACACCAGCTGGGGGGCGATCACGCCGGACCGAAATGAGGTCGAGACGCTGAACGTATTGACAAACTGGTGTTGGTCGATCTCGACCAGAGCGTCGTGGTTGGGATCACGGACGCCCACCGCGTAGTGACCAAAGCCGTACGGCCGCACATCCTTGAGCGGCGTATTATCAAAATCGACAATATGGGTGGCAAAAAACTGGCCGCTGAAGATAAACGACTGCTGAGGGTTTAAGGACCGGATATAGCGGTTCACATCCAGGCCCAAGACCCAGCGTATGACGTGGGAGCGGTCAATATCGCTCTTATAGCTCAGCAGCCTGGAGCTGTCCGGGCCCACGCCGACCTGGCGGAAGCCCGGCGTCAGTTCGTCCTCCAGAACCGGGCCGAAAATCGCGCTCGGCCCGGAGTTTTTGGTGAAGTACTCGCGCCAGAAGACCGCCACCTCGCTGCGCACAATCGCGTCGAGGCGCGGCAGGCTGAACGAGGCGGTGGCGCCGCTGATGGCAATCTTTGGAAAACGGACGTTGGCCTGGAAGTTATCGACCAGAAAGCGGGCCGCCTCGCCGGCCTCAACCGCAGCCTTGTAGTGCGCCAGGGAAACCGGCCTGTCGGCGGGCGTGACAACCTGGACCATGGGCGCGTCGAGAAAGGTGTAGTAGTGGGCCGCCGACAGGGTCAGGTCGCCGATTCGGCCGCTGACCCGGAAGCCGCCCCGCGAATCGGTGATATTCCGGGCCGGGTTTTTCACATAGCCGCGGATGCCGGGCGGGTTGGGCACCGACCACGGCGAGCCAGCCGGGGTCGGCACCGAGATGGCGTCGTCGAGCACCCCGAAGGCTTCGAGGTTCAACTCCGAAAAGGGGCCGATATCCTCCAGGCTGTACACGATGCGGGCCATGTCCAGAGGCACGCGCCGGTCGTCGAGGGAAACCAGAAAGCCGCCAAAGCTGGCGTCGAGCGGGTTGATCTGGTCCAGCAGACGAAAGGCGTCCGTTTCGCCCCAGGACAGGTTTTGACGGCCGATGCGGATAAACAGGGTCTCCCACGAAAGATCGACGTAAGCCTCAAACAGCCGATGCCGGTTGCGCAAAGCGCGCCGGGTGTCTGAACGGGTGCAACCGGCGACAGTGCGCGGTTTGCTGCGCGTCTGCTTGGTGACCGTTCCACAGTCAGCCTGGACCGGGTAGCGTTCGCTGAACACGTCCGGTCCGTAGTCCCAGACCCCGTCGTACTCCCCGCGATAGGTCATGAAATAACTCAGGTCTTCGAGTCCCAAGACCCGGAAGGGGGCAAAGATGGGGGCCAGGATATTGAGATTGCCCTCGTACTCGTTGTTGACCAGATCGATCAGATCGTGGCGCAGCTCCATTTGGACAAAGGTCCGGCTCTGCAACATGTTGAACGAGTTGTAAGGGGTTTGCAGACGGCTGAAATCGGCCGCGTCCTCGACCGCCATGGCCATCCGGTTGTACACCCGGCCGTTCACCCGCAGGGTCTGGGCTTCGTCAATGAAACGCGCCCAGGCGCTGCCTTGAAACAACACGATCAGGATGAGGACAAGAGCGGGGAGGTATTGCATAGCAACCTGGAGCAGCCGTTTATCGTACAGCGAATCAGCGGGTCGGGGTCTTTGTCTATTTTCCGCGACGGATCATCTCTTTGACCGTAAACCGCCTGGGCTTGACCGGCTTGTTGATCAGCACTTTGCCGGTCCACAGACTGGCCACATCGTTCTGGTAGTCCACACACAGATTGCCCAGATGCACCGAGATGCCCGGCACGTCGGTATTATCGGGATGAAACGCCGAATAGCCCAAGAGGTGGAACAGGGTCCGCCAGTGCTGGCCCTCGCGGTCATAGATGAGGGAGTAGAAGACGGCGTACAGCTGGCGGTCAATATACAGACGCCGCTTGCCGTACGGGTGGTTGGGGTCTGAGGGCGTCGCCTCGACCACGTGCACCCGCCGCAGTTCCCACGGGATCTGGGGGTACCAGTTGCCCTTGCCGCCAAAGTCCTCGGGCGCCTGACCCTTGACAATGCCCGGGATCAGCACGACCTGCTCGCCAAGATAGGTCCAGCTGTGGTCGCGGATATAGCCCTGAAAACCGGCGTGGTCTTCGATCAGAAAGTTCAGGCCAAACGAGGTTTCGAGCACGTTGGAGGCGATGCTCCGGGTTCGGCGACTCCGGGGGTCGTAGGCCCACACCTTGCGCTCGGCGCTGTCGTCGTCGTAGTGGAAGGACAGGCTCTGGGCGCCTTCGAGGTCCTGCGGCTGGAGCACGACCGAGTGCTCGCGCCACCAGGTGCCTTCCTTTTGCCATTTTTCCACGTTGTCGGCCGGGTCGAGCCGGTGCATGCCGTACAGACGGGCGTAGTCGGTATCGACGCTGCGCTCGACACGGCCCGAGCTGTTGATTGAGCGCAGCACGCCCTGGGTTACGAGGCTGTCGCCCATATACCGGTAGCGATAATTCCAGGCCGCCTTGACCCCGGCCTGCGGGTCGGACACGTCCAGGATTGGGAAGGGTTGACCGGACGTATAGTTCTCAAGCCTGCCGTCCGTGCCGAGCTGGACCTGACCGACGTTGCGCGCCGAGGCGGCCACATAGTCGGCAAACAGGGGCGTGTCGGTGGTGTCCTGGACACGAATCTCAAAGTCACCGGCCTGCACCACCCGCAAAATCTCGGGCGGCAGCACCGTTTCGGCGACCTGGGCGTTGTCCTTGCTGATCGTCATGCCCGGCGTGATCCCCTCGACCTGGGGCGTGACCTCACGGTAGGGATAAAAAATGTCCCGCAGCTCAGTCGGAATATCCGCCTGCTGGGCGTGGCTGCCGGCAGCGGCAAAGGCCAGGCTGCACACAGCGACAAGACTCATCAGGGCTCTCGCCCGCATGGACCGCATGATCGTTCCCTCCTTGGGTCAGTGTCCTGTTTGGGCCTCACTTGCCGCGACGGACCATTTCCTTGACCGTGAAGCGTCTCGGCTTGATCGGTTGATTGACCAGAAACTCATCGGCCGCCCAGACTGCGGCCGAGTTGCTCTTGTAGTCCACCCAGCTGTTACCCAGATGCAATGGAGCACCCTCGGCGTGCTTGTTATCGGGATCGAACTCGGGACGGCCAAACGAGTGGAACAGGGTGCGCCAGTGCTGGCCCTCCCGGTCGTAGACAAAGGCGAGCAGAATGGAAAAGGTCTGCCGATCAAAATAAAAGCGCCGTTTGCCGTAGGGATGGCCTGCATCCTTGGGCGTGGCGTCAACAATGACGACTTGGCGCAACTCCCAGGCACCCTGCGGATACCAGCCGTTTTTGTCGGCATAGTCGGGCGGCGTGCCCTCCAGAAAGCCGGGCACCAGGGCGATCTGCTCGTCGATAAAGGCCCAGTCATGCTCGTGAATATGGCCGTTGAAACCCGAGTGGTCCTCAACCAGAAAGTTCAGGCCAAACGAGGTCTCGTGCAGATTGACGACCACACTCCGCGTCCGGCGGCTCTGAGGGTCGTACACCCAGCCTTTCTGAGCGGCCGTGTCATCGGCGTAGTGCAGGCTGAGGCGCTGGGCTCCCTCCAGATCCTGGGGTGAGAGGACGATGGAGTGCTCCCGGTACCAGGTGCCCTCTTTCTCCCACTCCGGCACGTTGTCTTCGGCCTTGAGGCGGTGCATGCCGTAGCGCCGGACATACAAGGTATCCACCCCGCGCTCGGTATTCCCGGAGTTGTTGATTGAGCGCAGCATGCCCTGGGTCAGGACGGTGTCGCCGAGATAGCGATAGCGGAAGTTCCAGGCCGCCTTGACCCCGGCCTGCGGATCAGCCGGGTCGAGCACGGGAAAAGGCTGACCGGCGACATAGCCGCTGAGCTGGCCGTCGGCCCCGAGTTGGACGCTGCTGGCGTGCTGCACGGAGGCCTGGATGTAGTCTTCCAAGGGCGGAAAGTCGATCGTGTCCTGGACAGTAATGGAAAAGTCTCCAGCCTGGATGACCCGAACGATTTCCGGCGCCAAAACCTTCTCGGCCAGCCCGACATTGTCCTGGTTGATCGTCACACCCGGGCTGATGCCCTCGGCTTGGGGCTTACCCCCGCGATAGGGATGAAAGCCGGCCAGGGCATCGGCCGTGCCGTTCTGGGCATACGCGCCTGTCCCGAGCACCCACACACTGAGACTCAGACAGGCGATCAACACTACCGTTATTCTCACTCGCACGCTGATCTCCTCCTTCGGACTGAGTGAACGTTCAGTTTGTCTTAACGAAATGCGAGCCGGAAGGAAAGGGGGCGGGCTTCTCGATAGTGTCTCAGTTTGCAAATGATTGCCCGTCTCCTCCCCAGCGGCCCGCTCCGAGGGGGGTCGCCACGGCGGACAAATTCCCCTTAATTCCCCTTTACGTGGAGAAAACCTCCAAGACGTGAACCGCACGACGGGTCTGACCGCCCCCTTTTTTCCCAGGACCGGCACCGGCCCAACGCCCTGCCGTGCGGGCTGAGCGCAGCGCAAGCGCAGCAGGGCGGCCAGCTCACACCTCCAGCCTGACGAACGCAGGGGGGCGGCCCCCCCCTGTTGCTCTTCTGTTGCTCCTCGCGGGTGGCCGGGAGCACAGCCCCCACCAGCCCCGCGCTACTCCGCAGCGGCTTGCAGGAGCCGCACCACCGCAGTATTGGGCGTGCCATGGGCCGGGATCTCCTGCGCCACGGCCAGCGCCGTCCGCCCGGCGTCATCTTCCAGGCTCGCATCCGCCCCGGCCTGCAGCAGGGCTTGCACCATCTGCGGAACGCCCCAATACGCCGCCATATGCAGCGGGGTCCACCCGTCCTCGTCTCGCAGGTCGGGGTCGGCCCCGGCCCCGAGCAGGTCGCCCACGATGGCGTTCATATTCCAGCGCACCGCTTCATGCAGGGCGCTCTGCCCGTCCCCGTCTTGGGCGTCCACCGCTGCTCCGGCCCGCAGCAGGCGTTGGACCTCCGCCCGGTCGCTGTCCCGCACGGCCTGGATGAGCGGCCAGGTCTGGGTGGTGACCTGCAACACGGCGCTGCCGTTGCGGCTGTGGGCCACGCCGTCATACACCATGACGACCTGGAGGGCGTACTCCGTCCCGGTACTGAGGCCGGTGAGGGTGAACGGCAGGACCGGAGTCCAGGCACACTGCTTCTGGGCTTGGTCCCCCTCACTGGGCTCCCAGGAGAACACCACGTAGCCCGCGG
Organism: Candidatus Binatota bacterium; assembly: GCA_011523315.1. GTDB lineage: Bacteria > Desulfobacterota > Binatia > Bin18 > Bin18 > JAAXHF01. Next base: position 677 of record WTHE01000333.1, on the reverse strand, counting down.
GCGGGGGGGTGCGCCGGGTGGCCCCAAACCAACTGAGGGTCAGGCGGTCCCGGGCTATCGCGCGCGCCCGCAGGCGGCCATAGGGCCCCCGGATCGGGGGGCTGGTGCCGGTGGGCGCGGACTGGCAGATGGCCGCAGGGTCATCTTCTTCCTCCTCGTCCTCTTCCACGGCGGGCGGCTCGACCGGGGCGGCGTCGTTATCGGCCACGGTCACGCTGGCTGTGCCCTGGCTGGTGGACACGGTGTAGCCGCTGCCCGCTTGCAGGGTGACGGTGACGGCGCCGTTGGGTTCGTCCACACTGTCGTTGACGGTGGCCACGGGGTGCTGCACTGAGCCGCCCGTCGGGATGGCCACGGTCTGGGGGCCGGTGGTGACGCCATAGTCCCCGGTCTGGGCGACGGTCAGGGTCACGGCAAGCGCGGCGGTGGGGGCCGGGCTGGCGCGGACGGTGAAGCTGGCCGTCCCGCCCTCGGTGATGCCCGACCCGGCCGTCACGCTGATCTCCGGCAGCGTCACGGGTGTCGGCGGCGGGGCCGGGTCGTCGTCATCGGCGACCGCGACGGTGGCCGTGCCCTGGCTGGCCACGGTGTAGCCGCTGCCCGCTTGCAGGGTGACGGTGACGGAGCCGTTGGCCTCATCCACGTTGTCGTTGACGGTGGCCACGGGGTGGCTGACG
>WTHE01000231.1 GCA_011523315.1 Candidatus Binatota bacterium | reverse complement strand
CCGAGTTCGACCAGCGCATCGACCGCAACCGGTTTGCCCTCCACCACGATAAGAGGATTCAGGTCAACGCTGTGAATGTCCGGCCGCTCGGCCGCCAGCCGGCCCAGACCGACCAGGCTAGCGGTCAGGGCGTCCATATCGAGCGCGGGCTCGCCCCGAAAGGAGCGCAGCAGGTGGCGGGTCTGGAGCGCCTCGACCATGCGGCGCGCCTCGGCCGGATCGAGCGGGGCCAGGCCGAAGGCCACATCCCCGATTGCCTCGGCCAGAATCCCGCCCAGGCCGATCAGCACACAGGCGCCAAACTGTGGGTCGCGCAGCAGCCCGGCAATCAGCTCCCGACGGCCGTGGACCATCTCGGCCACCAGCAGACCGACCTGGCCGTCCTCGGGTCGACGCCGCTGCCACAGCTGGGTGGCGGCCCGCCGAACCGCCTCGGTATCCGACAGCCCGAGGCGGACCAGGTCTCGCTCGGTTTTGTGGGCGATCCGGTCGCCGCACAGCTTGACCACGACCGGAAAGCCGATCCGGCCGGCTGCCTCGACCGCAGCCTGGGGACTGTCCACCAGCGTCTCGTGCGGAACGGACACGCCGTAGCCGGCCAAGAGTTGTTTGGAGCGATACTCGGACAGCGTCCGCTCGGGACGTGGGGTGCTTGTGCTCATAGCCGGTCTCTCTCCTCAGCCCTGGAAGCCCTAGAGGGTATAAGATTCGGCCCAGGCTGCCAAGACAAACCGGCCAAAAAAGCGCCGCCGGGGCAGCCTCTCAGCGCCGAGCCGAGGCAGTACGCTGCGAGCCGCTTCAGGGGTTGCGCTCCGTCCAATCAGGCATTAGGCTTGACGAATCTTTTGCATAGGGGAGAAAGAGTGAACGCCTCCGTAAAGCTCATTGAACAGGTTGTCCCCTCGACTGTGAGTATCCACGTCACAGTCCCCCAGGATCACCACTCGGCCCCGCTCCTTGGCCCGGAACGGATGGGCTCGGGTGCTATTGTCGATCCGGCGGGCTACATCCTGACGGTCAACTACATCGTCATTGGGGCCAGTAAGGTCAAAGTCAGCCTCGTTGACAACAGCCAGGTCGACGGCGAAGTGGTGGCCCAGGATTTTGCCAGCGGCATCGGGCTGATCAAGATTGCCAGCAGCGGCTTTCCGGCCGCGCCCCTGCGTTCTTCCCAGGAACTGAAGCCCGGTGATGACGTGTTCATCGCCGCTGGCTCGGGCGAAGAAAACGGGCGGCGGGTCAGCGGCGGGGGACTGACCTCGGTCGCGCCGTTCGACGCCTACTGGGAATATTCGCTCGACCGGGCTCTGATCAGCACGGCCATGAATCCCGGCCTGGGGGGCGGCCCGATGTTCGATATGCACGGCAGGATGATCGGGGTCGTGTCGCTGAACCTCAACGAGGTCGGCAAGTTCTCGCTGGCCATTCCGGTCGAGAATTTTCAAGACCACCGGGACGAGTTGATCCGCTACGGCCGCCGTGTCTCGCGTCCGTCACGCGCCTGGATCGGCATGTACTCCTACACCCTGCGCAAGCATCTGGTGGTGGCGGGTGTCTTGCCGGGCGGACCGGGCGAGACGGCCGGCCTGAAGGCGGGCGACGTGGTGCTGGCCATAGACGACCAGGAAGTCTCGGACCGGCCGGCCTTTTATCAACAGCTGTGGAGCCGACCGGCGGGCGAGACGGTGCTCTTTCGGATTTTCCGCAACAACGCGGTGCAGACGATTCCGGTTGTGTCGGGGAATGTGGAAGAGTTTTTTGCCTGAGTAAGGAGCGACACGAGTGAAAATTGCGATTTTAGGCGGGACCGGGGAACAGGGGCCGGGCTTGGCGCTCCGCTGGGCGCTGGCCGGTGAGGAGGTCATTATCGGCTCGCGGCAAAAGGAGAAGGGCGAACGGGTGGCGGCCGAACTCAATCAGGAACTCGGCCGACCGTTGCTGGTCGGTATGGACAATCCGAGTGCGGCCGCAGCGGCCGATATTGTGGTCCTGACCGTTCCCTACTCCGCCCACGTCCCAACCCTGGAAAGCGTCAAGGACCAGCTCCAGGGCAAAATCTTTGTTGACGTGTCGGTTCCGCTCGACCCGGATAACGCCCGGCGGGTCGTTATGCCGTCGGCCGGCTCGGCCTCTCAGGAAGCCCAGGAAATCCTGGGCGAGCAGGTCAGCGTGGTGTGCGCCCTGCAGAATATCTCGGCCCATCTGCTGCGTGACGTGACAGCCGAGATTGACTGCGATGTGCTGGTATGCGGGAGTCCCAAAGAAGCCCGGATGCGTGTGATCGAACTGATCGACAAGCTCAACATCAACACCGTCGATGTCGGCCCGCTTGAGGCGGCCAGCCTGATTGAGCCCATCACCGCCCTGCTGATTCGCCTCAACATTCGGAACAAAGTCCATTCGGCCGGTATTCGGATTACCGGCCTGCCCAGCGCCTAGTCAGCCACCGAGCCAGATACACAACGGCCCTGCCCGGAGTTCCGGGCAGGGCCATTTTTGCGTGTGACGGCAGGCGACGGCTTACATCATGCCACCCATGCCACCCATGCCACCCATGCCACCCATGCCACCCGGAGGCATCGGCGG
>WTHE01000262.1 GCA_011523315.1 Candidatus Binatota bacterium | reverse complement strand
CGGAAATCCAGGCTCGCATCCAGGCCGCCCGCGAGCCGCACACGTATCGCGGTTTGTACGCCGACCTGAGCGCCGACAACCCCCTGTGGAACGACATCTCCAGCACCACCGGCACCCTGTACGACTGGGATCCGGCTTCGACCTATATTCAGGAGCCGCCGTTTTTTGCCGCGTTCGGGCTCGAGCCGGGGACCATCAGCCCGATTATCGGCGCCCGTCCGCTGGCCGTGTTGGGCGATTCGGTCACCACCGACCACATCAGTCCGGCCGGAGCGATCAAACCGACCTCGCCCGCCGGCCAATATCTGCAAGACAACGGGGTCGGCGTCCCAGACTTCAACAGCTACGGCTCGCGGCGGGGGAATGACCGGGTGATGACGCGGGGCACGTTTGCCAACGTCCGCATCAAAAACCTGATGGTGCCGGGTTCCGAGGGCGGGGTGACCCACTGCGACGGGCAGCAGATGGACATCTATGACGCAGCGGTCCAGTACCAGGCGGCCGGGACGCCGCTGGTGGTGATTGCCGGCCAGGAATACGGCACCGGCAGCTCACGCGACTGGGCGGCCAAGGGCACGGCCCTGCTCGGCGTCAAAGCCGTGATTGCCCAGAGCTTTGAGCGGATTCACCGCAGCAACCTGGTCGGCATGGGCGTATTGCCGTGTCAGTTCACAGACGGCACCAGCGCCCAGGCGCTGGGTTTGGACGGCAGCGAGACCTTTGACCTGACCGGCATCGGCGACGACCTCAGCCCTCAGCAGGACGCGACGCTGAGCATCCATCGGGCGGATGGACAGAGCCAGGAGGTCACGGTCCGCGTCCGGATCGATACGCCGATAGAAGTCGAATACTATCGGCACGGCGGCATTCTGCACTATGTGTTGCGACAACTGGTCGCCCGGGCCTAGGCGGCCGGCCTGGGGGATGGGGGACTGAAAGCCCGTCCCCGGGCGGCTAACTCTGCTGGGAGAAACGCTTATTGTGCTCTTGGATAACCCGGTCGGTCAGGTCGATATCCTGCTGGCCGTAGAGAACGACGGTGTTATTACCCTCCAGAATCACCGTATAGGCACCCTCTTCGCCCAGCTCGGCCACAATCTGTTGTAGCTGCATCATGATCCGACCGGTCAGCTGCCTGTCCCTGATCTTGAGGTCTTCTTCGGCATCTTTATAGCGCCGTTCAAATTCCCGCAGACTCTGACGGTAGTCCTGTCCCAGGGCGTCGCGTTCCTCTTCACGCAGGACCATGGCCTTTTTTTCGAGCTCGTCCTTGAGCTGTTCGACCCGCTCCCGCTGCTTCAGCAAACGCTGCTCTGAATTCTCGACTTCCTTCTTGAGCTGGTCCTGGGCTTTTTTGCCGGCCTCGCACTCGGCCATGGCCCGAACCAGGTCAACATAACCGATTTTGACGCCGTTCAGGGCACTCTGGCCCTCCTCCTGAGCTGCCCCACCGAGTGCGACCAGGGCAAAGGAAAAGGCCAAAAAGATCGATAACATCACAAACGACAGCCGGCGCATGATATCCTCCTCACTCCGCGAAGACTGGCAAATACCCCGGCACTATAGCCCGCCAGCGCAGGGGCAGACAAGGACCTGCTGCTCCGCCTCTTGCACCGAGCGGGCGGGTATGCTCCAAGCCTGGGGCAAACCCGCCCGCGCAACCGGAGTGCCATACCCATGTCTCGTCCCCTCTGGAGACGGCGGCTCAGCCGCCTCGGACTCGGCCTGCTGACCGTCTTGTGCCTGGCCCAGCCGAGGTGGGCCGACGAGCACCTGCTCGACCACTACGCTTCCATCCCCGGCTCTTACCACTTTGTCCGGCGCGCTCCCGAGGAGGTGCGACCGGATTCGATCAGACTGACCGTCTTCGAGGATTTTCTGTGCCCGGCCTGCTACCAGACGGTGAGCCAGCTCATCCCCAGCCTCCAGAAGAAATATGGCGCGCGTTTGCGGGTCGAGTTCTTCGGCTACCCGATCGTCGACCCCAAGTCCTCTATTCCGGCCCGCGCCTATGTCGTAGCCGACGAGTTTGGATTAGGCCACGAAATGCAGCAGGCGCTCTTCCAGGTCCAGTTTGAAGAGCGGCTCGACATCACCAGCCGGGACGGCCTGGCCCGCGTGGCGGACAGAATCGGGCTTGACCCGGAGCTGCTGCTGACCCGCCTGGCCGGCGAAGACGGCCAGGCTGAGGTCGCCCGCAGCCTGGCCCTGGGGCGTCGCTACCAGGTCGATTCGGTGCCCGGCCTCGTTCTTGACGGCTGGATCCGGGTCACGACCGTTTCCCAGACCAATCTTGAAACCATTATCGACGGCATCCTGGAACGGAAAAGCCACGAAGAGCCCTCCCCAGGGCGGTGAAAAAAGCCTCTGATCGGACTATTGACCTTTTGGCTCGTCTGCTGTCGTCTGGCGGCACGGAGAGGATAAGGCTATGGAACGCGGTCCACCATACGGCACCCGCATCATCAGTAACTGCACAACAGACTCCCCGGAAGGAGGGAATCCTATGAAGCTGAAGCAACTTGTGGGAACCGCCTGTGTCGCGCTGGCCATTGGCGCGTTCAGTCTGGCGGTTCCGGTCAACGCCGCGTATGAA
>WTHE01000122.1 GCA_011523315.1 Candidatus Binatota bacterium | reverse complement strand
CTCTTTGACCTGAGGGATCAGCGCGCTCGCCCGGAGCATGGCGGCAATAGATCGCGCGCTGCGTTCGACCTGCGGTTCATGGACCTCAACCTCGAATTTCGCTGCCTGAATACCGCTGCGCTGGCGGATGGTCTGCCGGAGCCGATAGCCGCTCAGCTCAAGCCCGTTCAGCTCGTGGCGGAGGGCGTCGAGCGACACGCCGAGCTGGAGAAAGGCACCCAGCGTCATATCACCGCTGATCCCGGAAAAGGCGTCAAAATAGGCAATTTTCATGGTATTGGTTCGTGGCCGGCATCCCGCCGTGCATCGCCAGCCGTCTCGGACCGAGCGGGACGCTCCCCCTGTTCGGCCGAGGAGACATTTTGCACCGCCACCAGGTAGAGGGTCTGCGAGGTGCGCTCCAGTGTAAAGCGGACGCGCTGGCCGGGCACACAGGCATCGGCCAGGGTCGGGGCTCGGAGGGCGAAGCTACTCGTTTTTGCCGGAAAGAAATCGGGGATTGCCTCGTGCGTAATCACCACCCGCTGATCGTGGCGGACAACCTGTTTCACCTCTCCATAGCCGACAAACACGTCGGGCGGAGGCGGGGGCTGGCAGGCCAAGCCGACAAGCAGGAACAAAAGCGGAGCCAAACGCCGGACGCTCCGCAGACCCGAGGCGCTCCGGCGCTCTCCCAGTATGGGGCGGAGTCCCATCTTCAGGATTATTGCAGATAGGTCCGCAGTTCATAGATCATGTTGATTCCTCCTTCTCCGCCTCGGAATCCCCGCTCACAAGTCGGCGCGATTATCGGCTGAAAGAAAGGTGCTTGTCAAATACAGGCCGCACAGCAAAAAGGGCAGCCCAAGGGCTGCCCCGCGCGACACCCAAACTCGGGCTTGGCTCAGGCCAGAGCCTCCTTGGCCAGGGCGTCCAGCTCGGCCAGGGCGGCGGCTTCCCCATTGTCGCACTCCTGCATCCAGATGGTGACATGATCGACGCCCGCGTCCTGGAGTGCGGCCAGTTCCTGGCGGGTGCGGTATTTGCCGGGAAACCCAAAGGCCAGGACCTGGATCGACTTGGGATCGCGGCCCGCCTGCTCGGCCATCTCATTCAGGCGCTGACGGCCGGCCTTGATGTCTTCGAACGGGGACAGGACCGGCATCCAGCCGTCGCCCCACTCGACCACCCGCTTGAACACGTATTTCGACGAGCCACCCATGTACACTGGCGGGTGCGGTTTGCGGACTGGCTTGGGGAACGACCGGACGGCCGGAAAATCGTAGAACTTGCCGTGATACTCGGCTTCGTCCTGAGTCCACAGTTCTTTCATGGCCAGGACGCCGTCCTTGGTCTGGCCCCAGCGATGATCAAAATCCCCGCCCATGATTTCGGTTTCTTCCCTGAGCCAGCCGGCACCAATCCCCAGAATAAAACGGCCGCCCGACAGTTTATCCAGGGTCGCCACTTCTTTGGCCAGCATCAACGGGTTGCGCTCCGGAATGAGGCAAATACCGGTTCCCAACTCGATTGTGCTGGTGACCGCCGAGGCTCTGGCCAGAGCCACAAAGGGGTCCAGAATACGGCCGTACTCGTCTGGAATAATCCCGTCCTCGGAAGCCGGATAGGGCGAGGTGGTCTGAATCGGAATAATCGGATGCTCGGGCACCCAGTACGAGGCAAAGCCCAACTCCTCAGTCCGCTTGGCCACAATCGCCGGATCGACAGAACGGTCAATAGCAAACTCAAAGATTCCTATCTTCATAACGGCCTCCTTTATACGTTTGGGTTGCTGGTGCCGATGTCATAGCAGACCCAGTCCTCTGCCGGCTAGCGCCAGACCGCACAGCCCGCCAATCAACGTCAAGCCCATGCCTGTCCACCCCCACTCAAACGGGTAGGGGTCGTCCAGGCGGGGGCCGCTGATCCCCGGGATGCTTGGTAAATCGCCGTCCCCTCCCCCAACCTTCAGCTGGGCTTTCATGCCTTTTTCCATGTGGTGGGGCACGTCACAGTGGACCAGATACGTCTTGCTCCCCGGCGGGACAATAAAGCTGGCGGTTTTTTGGCCTTTTGCCGCGACCTCCAGGGTAAACATTCCCTGGTCATACAGATAGCGGGGCAGGCCGTGGAGCATCCACTGGTGGCGAACCTCATCGGTATTGATCAGGCTGACGGTCAGTCGGGTACACGGCTCGACCGTCCACTCCCGCTGGTCATAGGTGAACATCGTACCCGTAAAATCCCGGGCAAATTCCCTGCCGGCGCTGACGCGAATGTGGTGTTCACCCGCGATGCGGGGACAGCCACGGGGCAGCTCATCGGTATTCTCGTTCATGACCATGCCGGAGGCGTCCAGGCGCATGGCGTGGTGGGCATGCATCTGGTGCTCCGAGTGAGACGGCGCATCCGTCTGGGAGCCGGAGTGGGGCTGGTGGTCGGCGTGGGGGGTCGTATCCATCTGGTGCTCCGAGTGAGACGGCGCATCCATCCCGGAGCCGGTATGAGGCTGGTGGTCGGCATGGGGGGCCGTATCCATCTGGTGGTCGGCGTGGGACTGAGGCGCCTGGGCGGGCGAGGCGGTTTCTTGACTCACCGCCAGCGCCGGCAACGTGCACACCACAAACACGGTCAGGAAAAAGAGCCCCATCGGCTAGCCTCCCCGTGGACGCCGAAAGACAGCGCGCAGCCCGGCCGCCACGCCGCCGAGCAGGAGTCCGCCGACCAGCCCGAGCAGCGCCGCGCGGACCCAGCCCAGGCGCTGGCTGCCGGCCTGGCCGAGCAAACCCGCGTCGTCGAGAACACCCCAAATCGGGATGTTCTTCTGGTAGTAGGCCGGGCTGAAGAACGGTGTCCAGTCCATGCCCTGCGTCTTTGGCCACCCGGATTCGGTCAGGAAGGATTCGTACACGATCGCGCTGATATTGCCGCCCGGATTGACACCGTTTGTGGTGATGCCCTTCTCCCTGTGGTCGTGCAATAACCACACGCCCGGCCCATAGTTGTGGAGCCCGTCATTGACCGTCCGCAGGTGGAGGTCGAGCCGCTGGGCGGGCCCCAGCCAGACAACATCGCGGGTAATCTGGGCGGCCGGATTATGCTCAACACCGTCGTAATGGGTAATCCGCACCTTGTGGCCGTGGGTATGCAGCGCGATTCCCTCGGCTCCTCCGTTCAGTACACGCAGTTTCACGTCCTGGTCGGGCTTAACGACGACCAGCGACTCCCGCATGGTGTACGGAAACGAGCGACCGTTGAGGACAAAATAATCGGGCGTCTGATCGGTAATATCGTAACGACGGTTGGTCGCCTCGGCCAGCAGGCGGGGATCGTTGGCCGTTTGAATCAGCTCGTGCAGGCTGCGGTCCAGATCCTGATAGTGGAGATCGTACTCGCGGTCGTAGGTCTGGCGAACAGCACGCGACGGAAAACGCACCTGCCCGGCGCCCGGGTTAAGGGTCTGGAGCCAGTTGTCGGGACGATTTTCCTCGACCACAAACATGCCCTGCAGGCCCATCAAAATATGGACGTTGGGTTGCACGTGACAGTGATAGAACATGGTCCCAGTCTGGCGCGGGGTCAGATCATAGGTCCGGCTCTGGCCCGGCAGCACCGGCAGCTCGCTGGCGATGGGCACCCCGTCGTTGCCCTCTCCAGCGCTGTCCACAAAGGGGTGGTCAACCCCGTGGAGATGAATCGTATGCGGCAGATAATGGGTGTTTTCCAGGGTCAGCCGCAGGCGGTCGCCCTGTTCCACCCGGATGACCGGAGCCGGGGCGCGCAGGCTGGGATGGGCCACGTCCGTGTCAAAGTTTTCGGTCGCCATGCCGCGTGTCTTGGGGGCGAAGACCCACAGTCCGGGCTGCACGCCGGGAGCGATGGCATAGCGCGGAAAGGGCCCTGGCACATCCGGCGAACGGCCGTTGAGTTCGGCCACCTCAAGCCGGACGTGAATCACATCCGGGTCTCCGTCTCCGTCCCGGTCCTCGTCTTTGACCACCGTCGTCGGGGTCAGCCGGGTCTGCATCAGGACGGCCATCGGCACATTATTGGTGCCTCTGACAAAGGCGGCCACCTCGGCCGGATTGTCCGGCTCACACACCAGCGACTCCTCAACCGTCACGCCGGCCACGACCTGTTGCGGACGCCAGTCTGGGCGAGGATTAGGGCAGAAGGGCTCAACCGGGCCGAGAGCTACGTCTGTGGTGTCCGGCGGACGCCGATAGGAGGATTCTCCGAAAGAAGCATACAGCCAGTCTTGAACAGTCTGGGGTAACCAGGAGCGCGGCAGCACAAAAATCACGCTACCGAGAAAGACCAGTATCAGCACGGATACCGTCAGGAGGCGAAGCCGAGACATAGCGACTCATATGTACGGGGAGATGACGGCGGAGGAAAGGGGGGCAGCCTCAGCCTTTCAGCAGCCTGAGCTGCGGCGGCTTCTTTGTCAGGAACAAAAAATAGCCGCCCAGCGCGCCAACACACAGGCCACCCAGCGCCACCAGGAGCTGGACCGACCAGCGTCCAACGCGAAACGCAAACGTGATCTGCTGATGCGGGTTCTCCAGGGTCACAACCGCCGCGTAGCGGCCCGGCGCATCAAACGTGAGTTCGGCGTTCAGCACTCCGTTCAGATATGTCTGAGCCGGGATGTGGAGCAGAGTTCGGGGCTCGGCCGTGGTGTCGGTTTCCACCACCCGCAGGCTTGCCGGACGCTTGCGGATGACCTCGTCGATCAGATCAAACACGAGAATGGTGCTGCCAACCTGGGGCAGGCGGGTACAGAACTCCTGGCTCGGACTGAACTCGGGTTGATAGGCGACAAAATGAATCAACGACGGACCGGCCCGCTCGACACAGGAATCCTGCTCAATCCCAACCCCACCGTGCGCCCACAGCGAAAGCGGCATAAACAGCGCGGTGGCCGGCCAGACGAGCGACAGGACAATGCCGATCCGCCCCACCATACACCGCCTCTCCACCCAGGACCTATGGCAGATACTGGGGAGTGAAGCGGGTGGGGATCACGCTTGAACGGACCGTGACCAACTCCTGCTCGCCGGTCGCATTCTCAAACTGGATCACTCCGGCGATATACTGCTGCGGGGCGCTGAGCGGAATCAGGCGTTCGACCCCGAATATGGTGCTCGAAATGCTGAGCTTCAGGTCTTGGCTTTCGCCCGGTCCGATTGGCATATTGGGGTCGACATCGAGCGGGCCGACAAAATCGCGCGGGCCGGCGGCCGCCTGTTCCTGCTCGCCGCCGTTGACGAAGCTGGCCATCGCCATCGTATATTTCTTCAGCCTGATCGGGCTGTCGGCAACGTTGGTGACCCGGACATCCATCTCCAGCGTCTCGGTCCCCTCGTCGAACGTCGCCCCGCTGGCCCACACTTCGGCCATTTTCGGTCCCGACGGGATGAAGGCTGGCGTGAACCAGTCGGTCTGCTGAGGCCATCTGACCGGATAACTGGTCGCGGCATAGGTCCAGCCCACCACCAGCATGATGAGCGCAGCCCCGGCAATCACATTCATCCACATGTGGTCACGCGGCGTGATCAGCCCCAGGTCGGGCGCGTCATCGTTGGGCGGAATCTGGAGGGTCACCGCCAGATTGGTGACCGTCCGTTTGTTCAGGGTCCAGTAGAACATCCAAACCAAGCCCAGCCCAAAGCCGAGAAACGACCACCAGACGACAAAGCTTCCGCCGTAACTCCCCAACTCAATGGTCTCGCCACTCAGCAGGGTGACCGGAAATTCGAGCGGTGTGGGGCTCGGCGCCACGCTGACCCATTCGGCCGGGCCGATGAGGGTCCCAGTTCCGTGGATGGCAATGCCGGGATGCACATGCCAGTCGCCAGGTTCTTTGCCGATGATCACCATGCGGAACTCATAGATCCCGCCCTTTTCGACAAGGAATGAGCCGATCGAGGCTTCTCCATTGACCGTCCGCTCCTTGAGCATGAACACCGGTCCGGGAACCACCGGGATGATGGAGGCGATCTCCGGGGTGTAGAGGGTGTGCGGCCAGGTCTCCAGGATCTTGACCCTGCCGGTGATGGTGACCGGGTCGCCGACCTGGATTTCGGTCGGCGACACCGACACGTCGAAAAACGCGGTCGTCATGTTTTTCAGGAACGGCTCATCTGCAGCCTCACCATGCGCAAACGCCCGAGGAACACCGATCACAACCGCCCAGCCGACAAGCGCAAAGCTGAGCAAGACCTGTCCGGTCCGCTTAGTCATCGACCAGTCTCCTCTCTATCACGCGCAGGCGCGGCTTTTGCTTAATCCGAATAGTGTCCGGCTCGGTCGGCTCGAACGCCGGGAGCTTGGGGCTTCGGCTGGCAGGCCACAGCACGATCAGCCAGTAACACGCCAGACCGAGCAGGATGGCGGTCACCACCGGAGGAGCCATCTCGTCCAGGCCCATGCCGTGGGCGTAGCCGAGGGAGGGTGTTGCAAGCAGAGCCGCCAGGCTGACCCAGCCGACCGTGCTCCATTGGCTTGTCCTTAGCATAGCGACCTCACAGCGTTTTCAGGTAGCGTCTGATCGGCCAGACCGCCAGATAGCGGCCGATGAACTGGCCGATCCAATAGCCGAAGAAGGCGACTGTGCCGCCAAAGATCAGGGACACATACTGGGTTTCACCCAGGAAGCTGCGCAGCGCGCCACGCTCGATCAGACGCAGGTATTCCGGGGTCTGCGACCGGATATAGGCGATGCCCTGCACGTCGGAGACCGTCACTACATGATCCATGAAATGGGCGGGCTGCAAAAAGGGCGCCAGGGGCACATAGTTATAGGCCCACACCGCAATAGCCCAGACGTGGGCGCCAACCAGGGAGGTGATGATGAAACTCTTGGTTTTCATCAGGATCCAGTCCATCAGGATGCCGGCCCCGATAATAGAGATCGGCCACACAAAGTTCATGGGGTAGGTCTGGGCGATGTCCCACTGGAAGTAGCGCCCCACCCAGGTCGCCAGGAACATGCAGCACGCGGTGTAGGTCGCGCCGGTCGGGAAGCGCCACGCCACCCACTGGATGTACTGCAGGGCGGACGGAATGATGATCGTGGCAAAAGCGGTGACCACCGGCCACCACTGGGGGTCTTTCCAGTCGGTCCAGAAGTCCCAGTCTCCGGCAAACAGCTGCTTGGTAATGTCCGCCGCTCCGGCAACAACAAAGATGGCCGTGGTCCAGAAGATGAGGTCCCACTTCCAGTCGATCCACTTATACTTTTTTTCAACCAGAGCCTTGAGCTCGAGCCGTTTTTGCCGCTCGGCCTCGGCCGCCAAGTCCGCTACTGGGGCTGATGCGTCTGCCATGCGTGCCGCCTCTCCATGCAGGGTCTGATGAAGCTACTGCGGACTCAGCGATCAGTCGGCAGACACCGGCTGCTCTGCCGGCTGGGACGGGGCGTCGTCCACGGACTCTTCTTCCTCCTGCTCAATCTCGAACAGATGGACGATGGTTTCTCCCCACACGGCGAACATCCCGGCCGCCAGCCAGCCGTAAATCACAAACGGCCAGTGAAAAGGCACCGAGAAGATCTCTTCCGAGATCCACAGGCTGTGGCCCCACTCGTTGGCCGCAACCGCCATGCATTCCAGCGCCGCCGCCGCAATCAGCAGAGCAAACGACCACGGAAACCCCTTGTCCCGGCCATACAGTCTCGGAATGCGGTAGCGCCCGTACAGATAGGTTCCCACGGCCAGAACAACCATCAGCGGGAAAAAGAAATAAAACATCGGAATGTGGGTCGGGGTGAGGGCGGTATCACGCACCATGGTCTGGTGCCACGACCCGTCCCAGTTCGGCCAGAAGCTGGCCGCCAGATAGACCGACAGGCTGGTCACGCCAACCAGGCTCCACAGGATGGCAACCCGCCGGACCTGTTCAGACCGCGCGACCGGCTGACCCTCCAGTGCCCGACCGGTGCGGATCAACCAGCCCAGCCAGATCCCGGCAAACGCGCCGATAATGAGCAGTTCGGCCCAGAACAGCGAGCGATAGTACAGGGTGAACTCCCAGCTGGCGGAATTCAGCCCGGCCGTGAACATATACCAGTAGTTCCAGAACCACAGAAAAACGTTGGCCGCCATGACCAACCCGCAGCCCCAGAACAACGGCTTCCAGCCGACCGACCAGTCGGTCGGATTGATCGTTGCCGTCTCGCCGGAGCCACTCGATGCCGACAGTGCCTGAGCCATGCTATTCCTCCTGTCCTTGCTGATGCGCTCTGCTAAGGTGTCCGTGTTTTATGCCAACGCCTGACCGTCCTGCCGAGAAACAATCGCATAGCGGATGGCGGAGATGACCACACCCGCGAGCACTCCGCCGATAATCAGCCCCGGCACCATCATCGCCTTATACCACGCCGCCACCTGAATGGGAAAGGCCAGGAGTTGCGGCGTCTGGCCCTCTTCCAACTCGACCATCACCCGGGCCACATACTCCCTGTCCTCGGCAAACACCACCTCGGTATTCACCACGCCGCGCTCATATATCCGGGGCGGGAGCGACACCACGGCCTGCGACTGACCCGATTCGGTGGTGGCGACTATTTCCAGTCCCAACGGTACCTCCCGCAGTTGCCCCGGGGTCACATCAACAACCATGAGCGCCCTGCCCGCCCGTGGGACTTCTTCGCAGTACTCGGCGACCGGATCGAACTGGGTCTGATACAGCGTGATATGCAACAGCGAGGTCCCGATCTCCCGCCGACACGCATCGTCTGGCCCACGGTCCCGATGCGCCTCAGCCGGCATGCCGCTCAGCAGTAGAACGGCGCCAATCACTACCAAGGCTGTCCCGCCCCGCCCCGTTTGTGTCGTCCCGTTCATCCAGCTGTATCCGCCGCTCAGACTGTCAGCTCTCAATTCGCCGACAGCTCCAGGCCAAGCCCAGTGCGGGTCTCCCCTATATGGAACGAAACCCGAGTTGCTGTCAAGCAGCGAAAAAATCTCTGATATTGCAGCGATTTATGGGCGGTAGGGACCGAGCCCGGAGAAAAAGGCCAGGAGCTGCGGATTGAGGTCGGGCCACTCCAGGTGGGAGCCTGTTCCCTCACAGTACAGCGTTCTCACCCCGCCGGCGCACTCGGGATAGCTGCGACAGCCGTCGGTCCGGCGCGGGCCGGCCGGTTTGCCGCACCGGTTACAGGTCGCCCACCAGTCGGCAAGCTGTTGACCATAGCCGGGGAAATGCCGATCCTCGGCGCCATGCATGACCATCACCGACAGCGGAGCCGGACAGGCAAAGGCAGCCAAGTCCTGGGCCGTGAATCCGGCCGCGCTCGGCGCGATTGCGGCCGGGAGGTGCCGGGTGTGTTCCAGGACGGCCAGGGCGACCGCCACCGTCCCTCCGTCGGAGTGGCCGGTGAAGAAAATACGGTCCGGGTCCACACACCATTTTTCGGCAATCCGACCGGGAATTGTCCCCAGATCTTCGATGACATCGAGCGACAGACGGCGGTGACTGGCATAGGAGACAATGAAACCGGCTCGGGTGGCGGCCGTGGTCAGGCCGGTCAAAGACTCGCTGCCGAACCGGTTGAGCCCGGCCGGGGCGTAGACCATCAGCAGGGGATGGGCAGAGCGCGGGTCGTAGTTGGCCGGGGTGCGGACACTGTAGCGCATACCCGTCGCCGACCGTTCGTCGTCCCATATGCCGGCCAGCCCCAGGCGGCTTCCCGGCCCACAGTCAGAACTCCGCCGCTCGTAGGCATGGCTGCCGAGTTGGGGAGGGTCGGGCTGGCACGCGCTGGCCAGGAGCCAGACGGCACACCACAGCCGTAGGACCCGGACTCTTCTTTCTTGTGCGTTTTTCATTCCACTCCGCCCGCTTTTGTGAAGCGCTAGCGAAACAGGCGTAGTGTATCAGAGCAATCGGCTACGGCATTACTCGATGAGAGAGGCCATCACTTGACGGAGACGGCCGTCAATAACACCGTTGTCAAGGAAGGATCTGAGGTCTCTCCTAAGTTCATCATCGTCTTGCACATTCAGTCCGCCTCCGGCAACGTTCGAGATGTGGTGTTTTTCGATTATGCGGTGTCCTTCGAGAACATCCCACACTTTTTTGTTGTAAGGATTGCCAGGCTTGAAGCCAGTGCCTCTATCACTGTACTGAATCGTCGTGAATCCATAGGGTCCTCTGAATCTCTTGAGAGCGCGACGAAGGGCATCTTCCGCCAAGGATTCTCTGACCTTTTTCGTTGGACCAGTATCTCGAAACCTTCCAAGTACGTATTCAGCCTCATTGGAGCACGCCGCGTTGCTCACCTGAATCTGATCTTCATCATCACAATTCGCAAAATCTAGAATTCCCTCGAAACTGCATCTCTCGAAGACTGTCCCCGTAGAGAAGCGGCAGTTCCTGAAGGATATATCTACAAATTGGCACTGCGTGAAAGTCGTATTGCTAAAATCATAGGCTCGGAGCTGTCCGGTTAACGTTACAGCGCGCAATTCTGCGTCACCGCCAGACGGGAGAAGCTTGACGAGCTGCCTCGTGCGCTCCGTCTTGTCTTGACGCTCACTCACAAGCTTCTGTGCGAGATGGAACAATGCCATACCAGATTTTCTACGTACTTCTTCTCTATCTTCATCATAAATCATTCTTAGAGCATGACGCATAGCTTCGAGCAACCTCTTTTCATCCTGCTGCTGCAACTGCTCTGCTAATAAATCGACAACTTGCGTTTTGCCCGCGCTGTTCTTTGCAAGAAGTTCTACAATCGCCGCACGGTTCGGATTCACTCCGGTCGTAGTCTTAACCAAACTCAAGGCAAGGAATCGAGCCAAAAAATATACTCTGATGACCTCGTAGTGCGGCCCGTAGTACGGCTGATCCTCGTCGTCTTTTCTCGCAGGAAGGACGGTGAGAAAGACATGGCCGGTAAATCTTTTCACCACTTCACGGTCCATGACTCCACATACAACTCCCAGATAGTCCCTCAAATCTGCAAACGACACACCATCCGAATGTGCTCGGAACAGCTCTTCAAAGAGTTCAAATTGCTTATCAAAATTGATGCCGAGATTTTGTCGCAGGTCTTCTCGACGGCAAACGTTTTTAAGAAAGCGAGCAAAGGGGTCCGCTTCATACGGATTCAAGTTTGGATCCGAATTTCCTTCTACATAACGGGCGATAAGGTCTAATATAAACGGAACACCAGAAAGTCTGTCTGCGTTTCGATCCCCATGATTAAGCTCTCCGTAGATGCCACCGCTTATTTCCTTTGATAACCTAGAGGCCGTATCCCTCTCGATAGAATTCTCAAGACGACGTTCAAAATATAGCTTTCTCTTCTGATTGCTAAATTCTTGAAGCCTAAACACGTCTAATCTGGAAGCATCGATATCGTCCTGGATAGACTCCCAGAATGTCTCTCGGGCAGTTAATAGGATTCGTGCCTGAATTACCTCCTCCTCTTCAGGAGTGACCAGCTCGACGAGCTCATCGATGATAGCCTTTGGGCTCATCGCGCCTTCCGGGTGGACGCAAAGTTCGTCAAAACCATCAAACATGACAACGAAAAGACCCTCACGAACGAGCACCTTCCGAGCAATTTTGTTTCCGCGAAGGTGACTCCCATCTTTAAACCGCCTTGATAATGCCGTGTCCCAAACGGTGTCCATGGTCAATTGTCCTGGCGTCCCCAGTAAGGTTTGCCATTGCTGCGACTCGATGAGCACGGGATAAATGTTTGGGTCCGCGTCATGGAGCCTATCGCATAGATGACGCGCCAGAGTTGTCTTTCCTACGCCGCCAGGCGCGGTAAGGACAGCGATTGAGACGTCCGAGTTCTGTGTCAGCTCCCCTTTTAACCACTCCAACATGTGCTGCGTTGCGTTATTGACGGTAGTATCATTATCAAGCTCTAAGTCGGGGTCGATGAAATACTTCTCATCATCAACAGGGTTCCATGCCAGCTCCCTGGTTAAGTTATCCAAGAGTAATTGCTTTGTAGTTCTGGCTTCGGAAGCAGCGAAGAGATCCTGAGTGTGAGAAAGATTGTGGGCCAATCCGCTACTCGGCGGTAAGACCAATCGATATCCTTTGCCTTCGCTCTCGTCCCTCCAAAGTTTCTTATTCGCTCGGGTAGCTTCTCCCTGTCGGCACTTGGATTTGAGGTAAAGATAGAAACCTTCAACGTCGTCCACAGGCGTCCTATAAACCGCTCGCCACATGTTCCATAAATCGTTGTCCTGAATGAGTTCAGTCTCACTAGAGCCCAAAGTCGTGAGAATCTCCCCAAATTGTGGCATTTTCTAAACCCCTATCTCCCGAATTAGCAAGGACCGGACAAATCGCCATACCCCTCGCTGCTTTCTCTGACTCGAACACTGGCTGGATTCTGACAAAAACAGCCTATGTTGACAACACCCTGCCTGACAGTCCTCGATACCGACTCTGCGGGAAGAACTACGAGCTTTACCACGCACTGCATGGAAGGTGTCTGCGTCGAGAGAAATGATTGCCTGTTGCAGGAGCTGGTCTTGTTTCCATGAACTCATCTGACCCGGATGGTATACGGGCGTTTTTCAGGACGAATGTGGCTTGCCGCACGAACCGGTCTTTGTCTATACTGCCCCCGATTCGCACTCGCACCA
>WTHE01000693.1 GCA_011523315.1 Candidatus Binatota bacterium | reverse complement strand
CACCACCCTCGACCGGGCCGGTATAGCCGGTCCACGGCCCGGTCGAGGGTGGTGTGGGCCTTGCGTAGATTAGGCGGCATCAGGTCGGGGTCGTACAGGTCGGCCAGGGTTGCGCCGGGATGAGCCGCGCGGGCGTCAAGTACGGCTTGGGCCAACGGGTCCAGCTTTGCCGGCTTCGCGCCTTCGGGCGGTAGGGGGAAGGTGTTATAGACGAGACCGATGGAGTAGCGGTAGTCGCTCTTGAGCCGTCCGCCGATGTGACGCAGCCACGCCATGTGCATAGCGGAAGTCAGCAGCGCAAAATCGGAGAGCGTGGCGTTCTCAATGACCCGGACCAGGTTGCTCGGAATCGTGGGCGGTTCCAGCCAGCCGATGGGGACATACTCCCGCCGTTCCGAACTCACCTCAGGCACGACCAGGAACGGCGCAGTGGGCAGAACGTTCACGTGATAGAGCGTCGGCGTTGCGGCCAGCTTTTGTGTCGGTTTGCTCTGGCTGGCTTGGCGGTAGGAACGGACCGCAGCAATGCATTCCTTGACATGTGGGAGCCGCGCCAGGGTTGCCGGAGGTGCGTCGTGCAGCGCCAGAATCCAGCGCTTTCGGCCTTGTATATATTCGCGGGAGCCGACAAAGGGGCGCAGGAAGGGCGCAGCGTCCGGCTCCACGGACAACAAGGACGCGCGTTCCTCCGAGTCAAAGATATAATGCCCGCCGTCAATAGGCTTGGACCCGATAACCAGCTTTTCCATCCCGTTAATCGGGCGGCTCTCCTCCCGCACGGTTTGATGCGGGTCGGCCAAGCCGCCGGCATCGAACAGGTAGGGCGACAGCACGGCGTGGCGTGTTTCCTCCGGGTCGCCGTTGAGATCGGAGTAGGAAAACAGCCGTTTCTCCGTCCGAGTATTATCCCGTCGGTCCAGCCCGAGAATGACGACATGCACATGCGCCTTGCCGCGTGCATCCGACCCCCAGGCAAAAGTCCGGTGGGCAAAGGCGATCTCCAGCCGGTAGCGCTCAAACAGCAGCGGCCACAGTTGGCCGATCTGCTCGCCCTGCGTCGTCGAGTTGGTCGCTACAAAGCCGAGCCGGGCTGATCCGCTTTGGACATACGCGCCGGCCTTGAGGAACCACGCCGTAACGTAATCCAGCGTCCCGCCGCTGCCGCCCAGACCGGCAATGGCGCGTACCTGCGCCCGTTGGTGCACAGTCTGGAATTTCGCGCCAACAAACGGCGGATTGCCGAATACATACGAACAGTCTTGTGGCGGCAGCAGGTCGTTCCAATCAGTGTCCAGGGCGTCGGCGTGCATGATGTGGGGCGAGACGGTGAGCGGGATGCGAGCATAGGTCTGACCGAACTCCAGACTGAGCCGGTTGTTCATGATGTGGTCCATCATCCACAACGCCGTCTCCGCAATGCGGGCCGGAAACGCGCCTAGTTCAATCCCGTAGAACTGATCCACGTTCACCACCGACAACTCCGCCACGTCCAGCACTCGTTGCGTGGTCTCGCCCGTCAACGCTCTCAGCTCGCGCAGTACCTCGATTTCGAGCAGCCGCAGTTCCCGATAGGCAATAATCAGGAAGTTGCCACAGCCACACGCCGGATCAAAGAAGCGCAGCTCGCCCAGACGCTGCTGAAAGGCCAGCAGAGCAGCTCGTTTGCGGCTGTCTTGGCGGGCTTGCAGGCGGGCGAACTCGGCCCGCAGGTCGTCCAGAAACAGCGGCTCGATGACCTTCAGGATGTTCTGCTCGGTGGTGTAGTGGGCACCCTGGGCACGGCGGTCCGCCGGGTCCATGACCGATTGAAACAGCGCGCCGAAAATCGCCGGCGAGATCGTGGTCCAATCAAACCGGCAGGCGTCGAGCAACGCCTGTCGCATGGGGGCGTCAAAGTCAGGAATGCGCAGCGGATCGTGAAAGAGTTCGCCGTTGATATACGGAAAGCGGGCCAGGTCTTCGTCCAAAGCCCTCTGGCGGCTGTCCTCTGGCGTATCGAGCACTTGGAACAGCCGCGCCAGCCACGGCCCCACGTCGGTCCCGTCCTCGCGGGTACGGGTTTCCAGGAAATCGAGGAAGCTGTCGCGCGGCTCGAAGATGCCGGTATCGTCGGCGAACAGGCAGAACACGGTACGCACCAGAAACAGCTCCAGGTCGTGCCCAGTGTAGCCCGACTCTTTGAGCGCGTCGTGCAGCTGGCCCATGAGTTCGGACGCCTGAATGTTGACCGGGTCCTGGTCCTTGAAGGCGCGCTTTTGGACGCCCAGGATGAAGCCGAACTTTTCGACATGGTGAGGCAGGTCGGTCAGAGCGAAAGATGTGCGTTCCCGCTCGTCCAGATCGTGCAGCTCGAAGGTCTGAAAGTCGCTGACCAGGATGTAGCGCGGGCGGTCGCGCTCGGGCAGAGCGTCAAAATAGTCCCCGGCCTGTCCGTAGGCTTTGGTCAAATCGCGTCCGGCGCTCTTCTGTTCGGCTAGCAACACGCCCGGCCAGAACAGGTCGATGAAGCCCGAACGATTGTCCAGCTTCTTGACGTGCGCTTCGTAGCGGGCGACGGAGCGACGCTGCACTCCGAAGACTTGGAAGAAGTCGTTGTAGAAGCTCTGCGTCTCGCC
>WTHE01000589.1:7725-12676 GCA_011523315.1 Candidatus Binatota bacterium | reverse complement strand
AGACTCACCAGGCTGCCCACCACGAGCACTACACTTACTCTTGCCACGTGCTTCATCATCGGCCTGCTCCTTCTTGCTTCAGCCGGGTTTCCAACAGCTCCAGTGCCGCGCGGGTAGACGTCCACATGTTGGCCTCGCGGTCGGAGTGGCGGGTTTCAATCGTCAGCGTGTGTTCGACCGGGCCGGCAATGGCGATACAGGCATGGCCGGCCCCATCCCCGTAGCGGTTGCCGGTCGGACCGGTCGCTCCGGTCTCGGCCAGCCCCCAGGTCGTGCCCACATGGTCTCTGACCGCTCGCGCCATACGCAGCGCATAGGGTTCGCTGCTCGGCCGGACGCCGGCAAAATCCTCGTCCGCCAGCGCCAGCAAGGTCCGCCTGGCCTCAAGGGTATAGATCACCCCGCCGCCGACGAAATACGCCGAGGCGCCCGGCACGGCCAGCAGCGCGGCCGAGATCAGCCCCCCGGCCGACGACTCGGCAACTGCGATTGTCTGTTTGCGTTCCTTGAGCAGGGCGCCGACGGCCTGGCCCATGGCAGTTAAATCATGCATATACGCTCCATAAGGCTGAGTGATTCACCCCTTCAGGGGTATCCCATTTGGGGTCTTCGGACAAGCATATGGCTCTTTCTGGCTCCCTGCCGCGTCGCTCCTCGCCCTTCGGCCCGGATTATGCTAGACAGGCACACGACCGCCCCCACAGGAGAGTGATTATGGACACACGCTACGGAGACGTTGAGGTGAGCCTGACCGACCATGTTGCAACGGTGGAGATTCAGCGCCCCCCCAATAACTTTTTTGATACCAACCTCATCCGGTCTCTGGCCGACGCGTTTGAGGCCCTGGATGCCGAGCACGACTGCCGCGCCAGCGTCCTGGCCGCCCAAGGCAAGCACTTCTGCGCGGGCGCGAATTTTCATACCGGCCAGGCCGAGCGGGACCTCCGCAATGTCGAGAGCGGCAACCCGCTGTACGCCGAGGCCGTGCGGCTGTTTGCCTGCAAAAAACCGATTGTCGGCGCCATTCAGGGCGCGGCCATCGGCGGCGGCTTTGGGCTGGCGCTGGTGCCCGACTTCCGGGTGGTGTGTCCCCAGACGCGCTTTTCAGCCAATTTTACCAAACTCGGCTTTCACCCCGGTTTTGGGCTCACCCATACCCTGCCGCGTCTGATCGGCGAGCAGCGCGCCAACCTGATGTTCTACACCGGGCGACGGATCGGCGGTGAGGAAGCCTACGCCTGGGGGATGGGCGACGTGCTGACCGAGCAGAGTGAGGTCCGCAGCACGGCCCTGGCACTGGCCACAGAGATTGCCGAGAGCGCGCCCCTGGCCGTTCAGTCGGTGCGGGCGACCATGCGCGGCGCGCTGGCCGCCGCGATCAAGCAGGCCACCGACCACGAGTTCAAGGAACAGCACTGGCTGCAAAAAACCGAGGATCACAAAGAGGGCGTCAAAGCCGTGGCCGAGCGGCGCCCGGGCAACTTTGTGGGCCGCTGATTCGCCCTGCGGGCAGGCACGGCGGCCTACCAGGTATCCACACACGGGCGCTTCTTGCCCTCGCGGGCGGGCGGCGGCGGCACCGAGCGCAGCGCGGCCATGATCCACCGCCGGGACTCCGCCGGGTCAATCACATCGTCAATCTCAAAGTAGGTTGCGGTGCTGAGCGCCTTGCCGTTCTCATACATCTTGTCGACCAGCTGCTCGTATAACTCCTGGCGTTTCTGAGGGTCTTCCAGCTCGGCCAGCTCCTTGCGGAAACCGAGCTTGACCGCGCCCTCCAGGCCCATCCCGCCGAACTCTCCGGTCGGCCACGAAACAGCAAAGAAGGGCGCCTTGAAACTGCCGCCGGCCATGCCCTGAGCGCCCAGACCGTAGGATTTGCGCAGCACAATCGTGAAAAAGGGCACACTGACGCTCGACCCGGTCACAAACATCCGACAGCAGTGCCGCACCAAGGCGGCTTTCTCGGCCTCGGGGCCGACCATATTGCCCGGCGTGTCGCACAGCATCAGGATCGGAATATCGAAGGCGTCGCACAGCTGCATGAAGCGGGTGGCCTTGTCCGCGGCCTCGCTGTCAATCGCGCCCCCCAGATGCTTGGGATTGTTGGCGATAATGCCGATTGGCCGCCCTTCGATGCGGGCAAAGGCGGTGACCATGCCCAGGCCGAAGTGACGCCGGATTTCCAGCACCGAGTCGGTGTCGGCCAGCGTGGTGATGACATCCCGGATTTCGTACACCCGCAGACGGTTTTCGGGCACGCTGCGGCGCAGCAGGCGCTGGTCGGCGCACTGCCAGTCGGCAATCACGCCCTGGAAATACGACAGATACTGCTTGGCCACGACTACCGCCTCGGCCTCATCCTTGACCGCAATATCGACCACCCCGTTCGGCACCTGCACATCCATCGGGCCGACATCTTCGGGCCGGAACACGCCCAGGCCACCGCCCTCAATCATGGCCGGACCGCCCATGCCGATATTGGAGCCCTCGGTGGCAATAATCACGTCGCAGCAGCCCAGGATGACCGCGTTGCCGGCAAAGCAGCGGCCCGAGGTCACGCCGACCAGCGGCACCAGACCGCTCAGCCTGCCCCACAGGTGGAAGGCCATGACATCCAGGCCGGCCGGACTCGACCAGTCGGTGTCGCCGGGGCGGCCGCCGCCGCCTTCGGCAAAGAACACGACCGGCCGTTTCCACTTCTCGGCCAGCTCGAACATACGGTCTTTTTTGTAGTGGTTCTTGAACCCCTGGGTGCCGGCCAGGACCGTGTAGTCGTAGGCCAGCACGATGCACTGGGCGCGCTCTTCGTCAAACAGCTCGCCGTTGATGCTGCCGACACCGGCCAGCATGCCGTCGGCGGGGGTATTCTTGATCAGGTCTTCGAGCGAACGGCGCTGGCGCTGGGCGGCGATGACCATCGGGCCGTACTCGACAAAGCTATCGGGGTCGCACAGGGCGGCGATGTTCTCACGGCTGGTGCGCTGGCCGGTCTTACGACGGCGGGCAACGGCTTGGGGCCGGGCGGCGTCGAGCCCGACCTCGTGCCGTTCAACCACCTCGGCCAGGTCGGGGCGAATATAGTCCAAATCGATCTCCTGCTGCTCGCGTGAGGCGGTCACATCGACCTCGCCCTCTTGGATGAAGACCAGGGGATGACCCTCATACACCGTATCGCCCTCAGCCACCGTGACTTCTCGCACAATGCCGCTCAGCTCGGCGGCGATGACGTGCTCCATCTTCATGGCTTCCATGATGAGCAGCTGCTTGCCGCTATACACCGCCTCGCCCTGGTGGACATCGAGGCTGACAATCGTGCCCTGCATGGGCGCCGTGACCGCAGTGCTGCCCTCCGGTCCGACAATCTCAACCGCAGCTGCGGCGACCGGTGCAGCAGTCGTTGTCAGCGCCTGCCCATCGCCCTCGCTCTTGCCAAAATGCAGCACCGCCAGGGGATCGCCCGCATCGACCTTCACGCCCGCCAGCCTGGATTCCGGGCCGGAGTCTGCCGCCGGCGCAAAAAACAGCTGCTGATGTTGCTGCTCGGCGGACACCAGGTCTTCGATATGCTCTTCAACAAAGCGCGTGTACACCCGGTTTTCGACAAAATCGGGATGGCGCAGCAGGCTCTGCAAAAACGGGATATTGGTCGCCACACCTTCGATCTTGCACTCGCATAAGGCGCGGTAGGCGCGCGTGACCACGTCGCGAAATTCACGGGACGGCGAAGAGGCAACCAGCTTGGCCAGCAGGGAGTCGAAGCGCGGGCTGGTCCGATAGCCGGCATAGCCGAACGAATCAACGCGCAGGCCGGGGCCTGAGGGCAGCTCAAATGTGCTCAGCAGCCCGCCTGCGGGCCGGGCGTCGCCGTCGGCCTGCATGGTCTCCATATTGATCCGGGCCTGCAGGGCAAAGCCGCGCGGCTGGGGGATATCGGCCTGCTCGAAGGCCAGGCCGGCTAAGGACTGTCCGGCCGCCAGCTGGAGCTGGAGTTTGACCAGATCAACTCCGGTGACCTCTTCGGTCACGGTATGTTCAACCTGTAAACGGGCGTTGGTCTCAATGAAGGCGTACTCCGCCTCGTCTTCCGCAGTCGCGGTATCGACCAGGAACTCGAAGGTGCCAAGACTGTTGTACTTGACGGTCTCGGCCAGTCTGACCGCCGCAGCGATGAGTCGGTCGCGGAGCGGGACCGGCAGTCCGGGGCTGGGGGCGACCTCGACCAGCTTCTGATGGCGACGCTGGATACTGCACTCCCGCTCCCACACGTGGCTCACCGCGCCAGACCCGTCGCCGACAATCTGGACCTCGATATGTCGCGCGCGAGGAATCAGGCGCTCGACATACACAGCAGCATTGCCGAACGCAGTCTTTGCCTCGGACCGGCAGCGCGCATACGCCTCCTCAAGCTCGTCGGCGCTATGAACCATACGCATCCCGCGTCCCCCACCACCGGCCACGGCCTTGATCAGCATGGCTCCGCCGTCGCCCAGAGAGGCGAAAAACGCGCGGGCCTCGTCCAGGCTGGTCGGCTGGCTCGTGCCCGGCAAGATGGGGACGCCGCAGCGCTGGGCCAAGGTCCGAGCCTGGGCTTTATCGCCGAACAGCTCGAGGATATCCGGGCGGGGTCCGACAAAGGTGATACCCGCCTCGGCGCACCGGCGGGCAAAGTCGGCATTTTCACTCAGAAATCCGTAGCCCGGATGAACGGCCTCACAGCCGGCCTGTTTGGCCAGCTCCACAATCCGACCGGCATCGAGATAGGCGGCCGGACCGCTCCCGCCCAGCGGAAGGGCTTCATCGGTCTTGCGGGTATGCAGCGACTGGGCGTCGTCGTCGGAAAACACGGCCACGGTCCGCAGCCCCAGTTCGGCGGCGGCGCGCGCAATACGAATGGCGATTTCGCCTCGATTGGCGATCAAAAGACTGCTCAGACTCATACGGCTCACTT
>WTHE01000589.1:0-7625 GCA_011523315.1 Candidatus Binatota bacterium | reverse complement strand
GCGATTTCGCCTCGATTGGCGATCAAAAGACTGCTCAGACTCATACGGCTCACTTACTGAAAGAGCGTCGCGGCGTCAAATACCGCTCCTGCCCGTCCGGCACGTCTGCGTTCGTGGACAGTCACGCTGACAGAGATCGACGAGGCATCTCCATCTTTTTCCGTTGACAGACGGAAAGCGTGTGCGGGATAATTGAGCTTTCCATTAGCCAGGAGGGACGACGATGGCAAACGGCGCAATTTTCTCGGCGGACTCGCATACCATGGAACCGGCCGACCTGTGGCTGGAGCGTATTGATCAAACCTTTCGTGACCGCGCCCCACGCGTGATCAAAAACCACGAGGGCAAACCGGGCAGCTTTTTTGTGGCTGAGGGCCTGACCCCATTCCCGGTCGGGGGCGGCTTTGCTGCGGGCAAAGACCCCAAAGACCTGGAGACCAACCAGAATGTCGGCTACGAGGAGGCCCGGCCCAGCGGCTGGGACCCGGTCGAGCGCCTCAAAGACCAGGACATTGACGGGGTCGAGGGCGAGGTGTTGTACACCACGCTGGGCATGTTTCTGTTTCACCTCAAAGATGTCAATCTCCAGTGGGCCAGCTTCCGGGCCTATAACGACTGGATGGCGGAGTTTTCCGGCCACGACCCGAAACGGCTGATCGGGCTGGGCCTGATTGCCATGCAGGATGTTGACCAGGCCGTTCGTGAACTCCAGCGGATTGCCGACAAGGGGCTCCGGGGCGCGATGATCAACGCGGCCGCTCCCGGCGACGTGCCGTTCAGCGACGCCCATTTCGATCCGTTCTGGACGGCGGCTCAGGACTTGCAGATGCCGGTCAGCCTCCACATCCTGACCGGCAAGCAGAACATTCGGCTCAAGAAGGGCCGGGTGGCGTCCAATATGTCGATCATCCACGAGGTCCAGTATTCGCTGACCGATCTGATCTACAACGGTGTGCTTGAGCGCTTTCCCGGCCTCAGGCTGGTGTCGGCCGAGAACGACATCGGTTGGATCGCCCACTATCTCAACCGGCTGGACATCTCCTACGAGACGCTGCGCTATATCGACCCGACCCCCATCAGCAGGCTGCCCAGCGAGTACTTCACGCGCCAGGTCTACGCCACCTTCCAGGACGACCGGCCCGGCGTGCTGACCAGCCAGCTCATCGGTCAGGACAACTTCATGTGGGCGTCTGACTTCCCCCACCGGGCCTCGACCTGGCCCAACTCGCGGGCGATCATCGAACAGAACTTTGCCGACGTGTCAGAGGAGATCAAGCGCAAGATCACCTACGAGAACATCCATCGGCTGTACGGCTTCTAAAACCGTCGCTCAGTTCAGGACCTCTTTTTCCTTCAGTCCGGCCACCTCGGCCGGACTCAGGCCCAGCACCTCGGTCAGCACATAGTCGTTATCCTGGCCAAAGATCGGGGCGTGGCGCCACACCTCACACGGGGTGTGCGACATCTTCCACGGAATCCCCAGGTGGCGACGCACGCCGATCTCCGGGTGGTCGTGCTCGACATAGGTGCTGCGGGCTTCAACCTGGGGGTCGGTCAGCATTTCCCGGCCGTTCAGAGCCGGATAGGCCGCCACCCCGGCCGCCTGGAGCGTCTCGGTCGCCTCTTGGGCGGTCCGCTCCTGGGTCCAGGCGGTCACGATCTGTTCCAGCTCGTCTTCGTTGGCCTTGCGGTCGGCGGCACTGGCAAAGCGCGGATCGTCAGCCAGACCGGGCTGACTGATCGCCGCGCAGCACTGCCGCCATTCGTCCTCGGTCCCGACCACGATACTGACCCAGGCGTCGTCGCCCTGGCTGCGAAAGACGCCGTGGGGCGCCATATACGGATCGCGGTTGCCCATGCGCGGCGGCTGATTGCCGTTCATGGTGTAGTCCATGATGGCTTCGGGCAGCAGCATGGCGCAGGCTTCGCGCTGGGAGAGGTCGATATACTGGCCGTGGCCGGTTTTTTCACGGTGCAGCAGGGCGCACATGATGGCGTACGAGCCGTGGACGCCGCCGTTTGGATCGCCGTACGAAAAGCCGGCCTGACGCGGCCCGTCGTCAATATAGCCGGTCAGGGCCGACATGCCGCTCAGCGCCACCTGGGGCGGCCCGTACGACACATAGCCCTTCTCCGGGCCGATCTGACCGTAGCCCGACAGCGAGGCCATGATGATGTCGGGCTTGATCGCGCGCAGGACCTCATAGCCCAGGCCCATTTTTTCCATCACCCCGCCGGCAAAGTTTTCGATCACAATATCGCTTTTGGCGACGAGCTGTTTGGCCAGCTGTATGCCCTCGGGCTTCTTCAGATCGAGCGACAGGGAGCGCTTGCCCTGATTGTACTGGTTGAAATAGCCGCAGCGATTGATGCCCGTCTCATTGTCGGCCCAGGGGGGAATCATCCGCGACGGACACAGCCGGGTCTGGCTCTCAATCCGAATGACTTCGGCGCCCAGATGGGCCAGCTGGAGCGCTCCGTAAGGTCCGGCCCAGGCCCAACAAAAGTCGGCAACACGAATTCCGTCCAGTGGTGGTTTGCTCATGGCGTGTCTCCCAGTTAGATGATGCCGGCCTGCTGAAGCGGCGCCAGCTCCTGCTCGGCCATGCCCAGCTCGGCATACACCTCGGTGTTATGCTGGCCCAGACACGGCGCCGGGCGGCGCAGCGTCCAGGGTGTTTCGGACATGGTGTGGGGGGCGGTCGGGTAGGTATGGGTGCCGGCCTCAGGATGGGCGACTTCGGCAAAAAAGCCGCGGACTTTCAGATGCTCGGAGTTCAGCAGGTCGCCCATGGTCGAGACCGGGGCAAACGGAATGCGACGGGACTGGGCCAGGTGGTACAGCTCGTCGACCGACTGCTCTTTGACCCACGGCTCCATGAACAGCTGGAGCGCGTCCCAGTTCTCGGCCCGGTCCAGCCGGGTCTTGAAGATCTCCTCGTCGGCCCAGTCCGGGTTGCCCATCAGATCGACAAAGCGCTGCCACTGGTGTTCCTCAACGCAGGCGACATAGATCCAGCCGTCTTTGCACTCCATGATGTCGAGCGGCCGGATGGCCTTATTGCCGGTAAAGCGCACCACGACCTGATCGGCATAGGTCGGCATGATGCCGGCAAACTCGGAGATGCCCATCAGACACTCCTGGATTGAAAAATCGATGTGCTGACCGTGTCCGTCCTGAAAGCGCGAGAACAGGGCGGCCAGCGAGGCCGTTGCGGCGTGAATGCCGGCCTGAAAGCCCGACTGCTGGCCAAACACCCGCAGCGGCGGCAAATCCTCGCTACCCGGGCCGCCACCGTTCAGATAGCACAGCCCGCCCGCGTTCCAGGTCGTCAGGTCGTAGGCTGCATAGTCCTTGCGCGGCCCGCTGAGGCCAAAGGGCGTGATTGAGGTCATGACCAGCCCGGCGTTCAGCCCGGCCAGACGTTCATAGTCCAGACCCTGGGCGGCCATGCGGGTCGGATGGACGTTATGAATCAGCAGGTCGGCCTTGGCGACCAGCCGGTCGAACACCGCCCGGCCGCGGCTGTCAGTCATATCCAGGGTCACGCCCCGCTTATTGGTGTTCAGATACAGGTACAAACCGCTTTTTTCGGGGTGGGGGGTGCCGCCCGGAAACGGTCCCCGCTGGCGAGCCGTGTCGCCGCCGGGCGGTTCGATCTTGATCACCTCGGCGCCCATATCGGCCATCAGTTTGGCCGCATAGGACGCGCCGACCATGTCGCCGCATTCGATAATCCTAAAGCCTTCCAGTGCAAGCCCCGGCATGAAACCCTCCTTCTTCCGGCCGCCGCTCGGTGCGGCACGAACCGGCGTTCGCCAACTGTAGTCAGCCGTGCTCAGGCCGTCAAGCTGAGAGGCCGCAGCTGGCCCCCCGCCCCGGGCAAGCACGGGGGCTTGCCCCTACAGGTCTCAGACCGCACAGTAGGCCCAGCGCCTATGGACGTCATTGAAATCTATCTGCGGGTCCGGCGAACGGACATCGCCTACATCAAGTTCATCCTCGAATCGTACGAGGACCTCGGCATTGTGCGGACGGTTGATCGCAAAAAAGCCACAATTGTGGTCCTGGCCATGCCGGATTTTATCGACCACGTGCGGGCGGTCCTGCACGCCCTCAGTCAGGAGTTGGAGCTGTACGAGATTCCTCCGCCGGCCGAGCACGAGGCGGACGGGGACTGGCTGGTGGGGAAGATCCGGCGTGGAGAATAGGCTCAGCTGTCGGCGTTCTCGTCCGGCGCTCTGGCAAACACGTAGGCCACCCCGATGCTCAGCCCGTACAGCAGGATCAGCGGTCCGGCCAGCAGGAGCTGAGAAACGGCGTCGGGCGGGGTCAGCACTGCGGCCAGGACAAAGATCGCCAGGACGGCATAGCGGAAGGCGCCGATCAGGGTGCGGTGGGTCAGCAGGCCGATCCGGGCAAAGAAAAAACTCAGAATCGGGAGCTGAAAGGTCACGCCAAAGGCCAGCAGGGTGCGCGCGCTGAAGCTCAGGTATTCGCTGATACGCAGGGTCGCCTCAACGTCGATGCTCTCGAACTGCTCAATAAAAAAGGCGTAGGCAATGGGCAGGACGACCGTGTAGCAGAACCCGCCGCCCAGCACGAAGAAGAACGAACAAAAGCCGACGAACGGCCACACGTAGCGCTTTTCATGGGCGTATAAACCCGGCGCCACAAAGCGCCACACCTGGTAGAACACCCCGGGACTGGCCAGGAACAGGGCGGCAATGAAGGCGACCTTGATTTTGGTAAAAAAGGCTTCGGTCGGACTGGTGCCGATCAGGCTACAGTCGGGACAGGCGTGCAGCAGCGGCTCGCGCAGAAAGCCGAACAGCCAGTCGGCAAACACATAGGTCGGCACGAAGGCCACAGCTATGGACAGCAGCGCCTTGACGATGCGGGATCGGAGTTCTTCCAGATGACCCATGAGCGACATACTGGTGTCGTCAGGGGTCATTGAGCGGGCTTCTCCTTGTCGGGCTGGGACGCGGCGTCCGGTTGTGGCGGGGCGTCGTTGGCAGACGGGGCGATATGCGCTTCGGTTGAAGCGGGCAAAGTGGACGATGATCTCTTCTCGATCTGATGGTCATCAGCGTCCGCTCTGTCACCGGCTCGCGCGCTGTATTCGGCCTGACGGACCTCCTCCTCAAGCAGAACGCGGGCGTTGTCCAACTCTTCGCTCACCCCGCTGGTGGCGCGTCGAAACTCACCCAGCGTCCTGCCCAGCCCCCTGGCCAGCTCGGGCAGGCGTTTCGGGCCCAGCACGACCAGGGCAACCACGAGAATCACAATCAATTCAGGCGCACCAATACCGAACATCGCTCACCCTTAGCTTTCGCCGGCCACGCTAGTATAATCGGACAATCCACGCAAGCGAGAGGGGGACTGAGCATGCTTCGGACAGGTCTCGTTATTGACACCCGCTACCAGGACCACCAACCCGGTCAGCAGCACCCGGAACGGCCGGCCCGGATCGGCAGCCTGCTGCGGGCGGTCGAGTCCTACCGACGGCCCGGGCTGACCTCCGTATCGCCCCGCCTGGCCAGCGAGGACGAAATCGGCCTGATTCACGACACGGCCCATATCGGCCGGGTGGCGGCAACGGCCGGTCAGCCCGGCTTCGCCTTTGACGCCGATACCCAGGTGTCGGCCCTGTCCTACGACACCGCCCGCCTGGCCACCGGCGGCCTGCTGGCCATCCTCGACGCGGTCATGGACGGCGAGGTGGATAACGGCTTTGGTCTGGTTCGCCCGCCCGGTCATCATGCCGAGCGCAACCGGGCGATGGGCTTTTGCCTGTTCAACAGCGCGGCCATCGGCGCCCAGTACCTCCGCGAGCGCTTCGGCCTCAGCCGCGTACTGCTCATGGACTGGGACCTGCACCACGGCAACGGCAGCCAGCACAGCTTTTACGACGATCCGGGCGTGCTGTACGCCTCGACCCACCAATACCCCTACTATCCGGGCACCGGCGCGGCCGAGGATGTCGGCCGGGGCGCGGGCGCGGGCTATACGGTCAACCTGCCCATCCCGGCCGGCTGGGGAGACGCCGAATACCAGCACCTGTTCGAGATGATTCTTGACCCCATCTGCCGCCAGTTCGACCCCCAGTTTGTGCTGATTTCGGCCGGCTTTGACGCCCATGCCCGTGACCCCCTGGGTGGCCTGCGGATGACCGAGGCGGGCTTCGGCGGCCTGGCCCGGGTGCTGTTGCGGATTGCCCGCGACCACGCCGGGGGGCGTTGCGCAGCCCTGTTGGAAGGCGGCTATGATCTGACTGGGCTCGAAAAATCCACCCTGCGGGTCTTGGACGAAATGGGTGGCGAGCAGCTCGACACGCCGCTGCCCGAGGTCGCCAGCCGGCCCCTGTTGCCCCAGGTCGTGAGCGTGCAGCGCGCCTATTGGGAGCTGGCGGACAAATCCTGATAGCGGTTGGCCGGGTGTCCCCCCGTTCAGGACAGAGCTGCTGCCAGTTGCAGCAGGGCGCGAGTGAGCGTTTCCAGCCTGGCAGGCTCGTGTGGACACGGGATTGTTCGGGTGTATTATAGGGCCGCTGAGAGAGCATCGCAGATTTCTGCTCATCACCCCAAGGAGGACAGACACATGGCAAACAGAGGATTTTCTCATATTGGTCTTTCAACACTCGACCTTGACAAAACCCGCGAGTTCTACCAAGACCTGCTCGGTTTCGAGCCGGTGGTGTGCGACACGATCGAGATAGAAGAAGGGGGAAAGATCCGTCACATCTTCTTCGATACCGGCCACCACCAGCTGATGGCCTTCATGGAAGCGCGCGACGTTCCCGGCGTGCCGCGTGAATACGATGCCGGCATCAACAGCGGGCTCGGCGTGCCGGGCGGCTTTTATCACTTTGCGTTCGAGGCCGGCAATGAAGCCGCCCTGGCCCAGAAACGCGACGAACTCCGCTCCAAAGGCGTCGAAGTCAGCGATGTCATCGATCACAACTGGGCCAAATCGATCTACTTCAAAGATCCGAACGGCATCTCCTTAGAGTACTGCTGCCTGGTCCGGGAGTTCACCGCCGATGACGCGCGTATGCAGGATCGTTTCAAGCTGCCGCTCGGAGCGCTGGCTGATCCGGTCAAGGCCTTGTCGTCGCCGGATAAGCACTCAGCTTGAGACAGCCAAGCCTGCATCCTCATTCTCACGCATAGGGACAGGAGAGAGACAGGATGAAAATCGGCGTGTTTTGTATTTTCGATCACTGGCCCGAGGTCAAGTCAGCCCAACAGTATCTGACAGATTTTCTTGATCTCACCCAGCGAGCCGAGGAGCTGGGCTTTGATTCCGCCTGGGTGTCTGAGCATCATTTCACCCGCTATGGCGGCATCCTGCCTCGCCCTCAGGTGCTACTGGCGGCCATGGCCGAACGTACCAAACGGATTCGCCTCGGCACGGCGGTGAGCCTCGTGCCCTTCGACAACCCCATCCGCGCCGCGGAAGATTTTGCCCTGGTTGATGTGCTGAGTGGTGGGCGGCTGGACTTTGGGGTTGGGCGCGGTCTGTTCCCGTTTGAATACGACGGGATCGGCGTGTCGCAAGACGAGGGCCGCCAGCGACTTGAAGAAGGACTCTTCTGGGACGAGCGCCTGCCCGACCTGGG
>WTHE01000105.1 GCA_011523315.1 Candidatus Binatota bacterium | reverse complement strand
TCTGCTCGGGCAGGGCGCCGCTGCCGATCTGAGCCGTGGCGTCTTCGAGCGTGATGCGGAAGTCTCGGCCCAGCCGCCCGTGCAGGAGCGGCACGGCCTGGGCGGCAATTGCGTCCAGCTCTGCCACGGGTCGGGTGAGCCAGCGCAGGGTTGGCAGCTCGGCGCTCAGACACGGCGACTGGCGGTACAGCCGCAGCGTTGCGCCGAGGGCGGCCAGGGTCAGCTTGTCGGGCCGCAGGGCACGTTTCAGCGGGTTGGCCTTGATGCGCGCGATCCACTCCCGGCGGCCGACAATCAACCCGGCCTGCGGACCGCCTAACAGTTTGTCGCCGCTGAAGGTCACCAGATCGGCGCCCGTCGCCACTCGCTCAGACACAATCGGCTCTTTGGGCAGACCGTAGTCGGACAGGTCGATGAGCGCCCCGGCGCCCAGGTCTTCCATGACCGGAATCTGGTGGGTGTGGCCGAGGGCGACGATGTCGGTCAGGCTGACCTCGCTGCTGAAGCCGACGATCCGGTAATTGCTCGGATGGACTTTCAGCAGCACGCCGGTTTCGGGCCCAATCGCCTCGGCGTAGTCGTGGACGTGGGTGCGGTTGGTGGTGCCGACCTCGCGCAGCACGACACCGCTTTTGCGCATCACGTCAGGAATCCGAAACGCGCCGCCAATCTCGATCAGCTCACCCCGTGAGACAATGCCCTCTTTGCCTTCGGCCACGGAATTCAGGGCCAGCAGTACGGCGGCGGCGTTATTGTTGACAACGGTGGCCGCCTCGGCGCCGGTCAGGGCCAGCAGATCAGCCTCAATCAGGGCGTCGCGATCCCCGCGGCCGGCCGCGCTCAGATCGTACTCCAGGGTTACCGGCGTGGTGGCCGCGCGGACGACTTCGTCCACCGCCGACTTTGCCAGCAGCGCCCGGCCCAGATTGGTGTGCAGCACGGTGCCGGTGGCGTTGATGACCGAGCGCAGAGGCGACTGCTCGGCCTCGGCCAGCCGCTGCCTGACCCGGTGGCTGATGGCCGACTGCGTCAGCTCCTCGCTCAGCGAGCCGTCCAGGATGTCTCGGCGCAGACCGGCCAGTACGTCACGGACGGTGTGTGTGATATAGCCACGCCGGTAGCGTTGGAGGAGAGGGTGGAAATCGGACGATGAGACCAGCTTTTCAACTGCGGGCAGACGGCGCAGCAGCTCGCGAGCAGCCTGCTCGGTCGCGTTTTTGGCGGTCTTCATGGCGCGGCCACCTTGGCATATGGGTGTGCCTCTTGCAACTGTATGGAGGGGAGGCTAGCTTTGCCTCACACAAGGAGGGCCGTATGGCGATCTCAGCGGCAGACTATCAGGCCATCATCAGCGCTCAGGAAGAAAAAATCCTGGTCTTCCTGCGGGCTTTCGAGTGGCTGCAAGAGCACATGCATCTGGGCCAGATCAAGCAGGCCAAGCAAGACGTGTTTGACCGGGTCGGGGGCGATGTCTTTCCCCCCCTGAACGCCGAACTCGAGGGCCTCGAAGCGCCGGACGGCCGTGAGGCCTTTCACACAAAATGGCTGGAAGCCCTGGAACAGCTGGAGGACGCCTACACCTCTTTTCTGACCGGCTCCGAGGCGAACTTCATTGTCGCCTATATGCAGAGCCGCCGGGCCTTCTCGCTCGGCAAGTACGTCCTGTACGAGCTACGCGCCGAGCTGCCGAAGCTGCGGGAATACTGGGTGCTGCCGGACGCCCTGGCGCGCTGGGACGAGCTGGAGACGCCGGTTGCGGGCGTTGAGGCTCAGACCGGGGTCATCCACCGGCCGAGTACCGACAAGCACGCCGAGTATTCGCTGTACGTGCCCGAGTATTACGACCCGAGCCGCTCCTGGCCCCTGGTCATTACCCTGCACGGCGGGCATGGCCGCGGGGACGACTACCTGCTGACCTGGCTGCGGGCGGCCAAGAGCGCGGGCTACATTGTGCTGTCGCCCAAGTCCCTGGGCGGGACGTGGTCCTTACAGCGACCGGGAGTTGATATCCGCTCTATTCTGTCGATGGTCGAGACCCTGCTCGACGAGTACAGTATCGACATTGGCCGGCTGTTTGCCACCGGCCTGTCCGACGGCGGCTCGTTCAGCTACGCGATTGGGCTGAGCTGCCCCAAGCTGTTTGCCGGCGTGGCGCCGATTGCCGCAGCCGGCATGATCGTCGGCATGTTCAATCTGGACAAGGCCAAGGATTTGCCGATCTATATCGTCCATGGCGGCAAGGATTTCATGTTTCCGGTGGCCACCGCACAGATGGCCTACGAACTGCTTCAGAAGAGCGCCTTCACCAAGGTGAAGTATGAGGAGCTGCCCGACTGGGGCCACGCCTACACCTACTCCATCAACGACAGCCTGGTCTTGCCCTGGTTCAACAGCCTGCCGTCGCGCCAGCCGCAGGCCGAAGACTCGGCTAAAGACTAGGCGTGGCAAGGCGCCAGGCCGGCGGGGAGGGGCTGACCGGCACCTTCCCCGGAACCTGTCTCACGGGTGGGGTGGAATATCACTCAGGATAGCCAACTCGGCATCATCATCCTCGCCGCCGGCCTGGGCAAGCGGATGCGTTCCGCGCAGGCCAAGGTCCTGCACCGCGTGGCGGGCAAACCCCTGGTGTCGCACATCATCCATGCCGTCCAGCGGCTGCACCCCGAGCGCCTGGTTGTCGTCGTCGGCCACCAGGCCGACGCGGTTCGGCAGGCGTGTGACGGTGCGGATGTCCGGTTTGCCGTCCAGCCCCAACAGCGCGGCACCGGTGATGCTGTGCTGGCCGCCCAGCCGGCGTTTGCCGACTGGCAGGGGCAGGTTTTGATCGTGTGCGGCGATACGCCGCTGCTGACCACGGCGACCCTGGCCGGCTTTGTTCACGACCACCGGACGACGCGGGCGACCGTGTCGGTCCTCACCGCGCGCGTGCCCGACCCGGCCGATTACGGTCGGGTGGTGCGGACACCGGACGGTCGGCTGAGCAGAATTGTGGAGGCGCGCGACGCGTCCGCCCAGGAACGGCGCATCACTGAGATCAACTCGGGCATCTATTGTGTGCAGGCCGCGTTTCTGTTTCCCGCCCTGCGCGCCCTGCGGCCCGACAATGCACAGGCCGAGTACTATCTGACCGATATCGTAGCTCAGGCCGTGGAGGCCGGGCTATCAGCCCGGGCGGTAGTGACGCAAGACGCCGGAGAGCTTGGCGGGGTGAATTCCCGAGAGGATTTGGCCGCTATGGAACACACCAGACAGGATCAGCTGCGTAAAAAGTGGATGGCCCGCGGGGTGACTCTGGAAGACCCCCAGACGGTCTATTTTGACGAAGACGTGACAATCGATCAGGATACGGTCATTGGGCCCAACACCCAGCTCAAGGGCCGGACCCGGATCGGAGCCCGGTGCCGGATCGACGGCAGCGCGTATATCGAGAATTGCCAGATCGGCGACGATGTCCACGTCCTGTTTTCGGTCGTCCTGTCCGACAGCCAGCTGGCCGACCGCAGCTCGGCCGGACCGTTTTGTCACCTGCGTGGCCAGGCCGTGCTGGCCCCCGAGGCCGAGGTGGGGAATTTCGTGGAGGTCAAGAAGTCGGTCATCGGCCAGCACACCAAGGCCAAGCACCTGGCTTATATCGGGGACGCCGAGATCGGCAGAGACGCCAACATCGGAGCTGGCACAATTACCTGCAACTACGACGGCTTTCGCAAGCATCGGACCCGGATCGGCGACCGGGTCCAGGTTGGTTCCGATACCACCCTAGTCGCCCCGATTACCATTCATGACGATGTGTATATCGCCACCGCCACCACTGTGCGCCGCGACGTGCCGGCCGGAGCGCTGGTGTTCAACCCCCGTCAACAACACACGCGCGAGGGCTGGACTGCGGCAAAGCGGGCCAGAGAGACAGACAAACAGGCCGAGAAAAAAGACCCCGACGGCTAGGGACCAGGGACATGTGCGGCATCATCGGCTATGTCGGCCAGCGTCAGGCCGCCCCGCTGTTGTACCAGGGGCTGCAACGTCTGGCCTACCGGGGCTATGACTCGGCCGGGCTGGCGGTGGCGGGCACGGGCAACGGGATTGTGCTGCGGCGCTCGGCCGGCAAGCTGGAGAACCTCGACCACGCCCTGCGCGCCGAGCCGGTTCAGGGGACGGTCGGCGTGGGCCATACCCGCTGGGCCACCCACGGACGACCGTCCGAGGAGAACGCCCACCCGCACCGCGCCGGACAGGTGGTGGTCATCCACAACGGCATTATTGAAAACTATCTGGAGCTGCGCCACGAGCTGCGCGCTCGGGGCCGGCGCTTCAGCTCGGAGACCGATACCGAGGTGATCTCGCATCTCATTGACCAGCATATCCAGGACGGGCTGACTTTCGTCGAGGCGACCCGGGCTGCCCTGAAACGCCTGGCCGGTTCGTTTGCCATTGTCGCCCTGTGCGAGAGCCAGCCCGATACCATTGTTGCGGCCAAGAATGCGACGCCCATCGTCGTCGGTCTGGGGGAGGGCGAGAACTTCATCGCGTCCGATATCCCGGCCCTGCTGGACTACACCCGCCAGGTTGCTTTCCTCGACGACGGCGACCTGGCCGAGGTCAGCCGCGGTGGGGTCCGTTTCTCCAACTTTGACGGTCAGCCGGTCGAGCGTGCGCCGCGCCACGTGAGCTGGGACGCGCTGACCGCCCAGAAGGAAGGCTATAAGCACTTCCTGCTCAAGGAGATTCACGAGCAGCCGCAGGCCATTATCGACACCATGCGGAGCCGTATCCGAGCCGAGGAGGGCCATGTGTGGCTGGGCGAACTCGAGGCCCACGGCCGGGTTCTGGACTCGATCAAACGCGTCGCGCTGCTGGCCTGCGGAACAGCCTGGCACGCGTGTTTGCTGGGCAAGTTTTTCCTGGAAGAGCTGGCCCGTATTCCGGCCGAGGTGGATTACGGCAGCGAATTCCGCTATCGCAACCCGCCCCTCGACGCCGACACCCTGGTCCTGACCGTGTCGCAGTCGGGCGAAACGGCCGACACCCTGGCGGCGCTGGAGGGCGGTCGGGCGGCCGGAGCCACAACCCTCACCGTCTGTAATGTGGTCGACGCCTCGATCCCGCGCAAGGCCGACATGGTCGTCTACACCCACGCCGGACCGGAGATCAGCGTCGCCTCAACCAAGGCGTTTACGACCCAGGTCACGGCGCTCTACCTGCTGGCGGTATATCTTGGCCGACGGCGCGGCGTTCTCGACCAGGCCACCGGTCAGCGGCTCCTCGAAGACCTGGTCAACCTGCCCGCTCTTGTCCAGCAGCTCCTGAATAAAGAGCGCAGCGTTGAAAAAATTGCCAAAAAATATGGCCATGCCGACGATTTCTTATACCTGGGGCGGGGGGTGAACTATCCCATCGCGCTCGAAGGGGCGCTCAAGCTCAAGGAGCTGTCGTATATCCATGCCGAGGGCTATCCGGCCGGAGAGATGAAACACGGCCCCATCGCGCTGATTGACGACCAACTGCCGGTGGTCGTGCTGTTGCCCAAGGACGCCGTGTACGCCAAGACGCTCAGCAACATGAAAGAGGTCGAGGCGCGCGGCGGACGGATCATCGCTCTGACCGACGCGCCATCGCCCGAGCTGGAAGACATCGCCTGGGAAGTCGTTCAGGTTCCGAGGACCCACCATCTGCTGATGCCCATCGTGCTGACGGTTCCGCTCCAGCTGCTGGCCTACCATATTGCCCTGTATCGCGGCACCGATGTCGATCAACCCCGCAATCTGGCCAAGAGTGTGACGGTGGAGTAGCGATTCAGTGTCCGGGAGAAACAGCTGAGCATGGAAGAGCTAACTCCTGAACACATCCTATCGCTCTCACGGGCAGTCCCTTTCCTGATCGGTTTTCCTGCGTCGCGTTTCTGGGTGGATTATGACAAAGAGGCTGACGTGCTCTACATCAGCTTTGCGCGTCCCCAGAAGGCGACGGATACGGAAATGACCGATGATGGGCTCCTGTTACGCTATCGAGACAGTCAGCTCGTGGGCGTTACCATTCTGGACGCTTCGACACGCGTGACCCCATCCGTTCCTACTTCTTGATCCCGGCCAGCTCGCGGGCATAGTCGGCGGCGGTCGCAAAGTCGTACTCGCGGTAGGTCTGGAGCTTCTCGGCTTCCAGCGAGCCCTCGGCGTGGACGGCCAGCACCTCCTGATAGCCGCCGTAGTCACCGGCCGTCAGGTCGGAGATCAGGTTCAGCAGCCGGACACGTTCTTCGGCCGAGGTGCCTTTTTTGCCGCCGTAGTATTTTTCCAGATACGGCCCGGTCGCCTCGCTGCGCCAGTCCTCAGCCGCCGGGCCGGTGACCAGCAGACCGCCGCTCACGTCCTGCACCATCTGCACTGCGGTGTGATAGTTCGAGGCGAACTGGTACTTGGCGACGTTGGTCAGCAGGGTGTTCGGCACCGCAATGCCCGGCGCCACGACTTCGTGGTTATGGGCGGCGGCGAAAATCAGACCCTGGACTGTGGCGTGATAGGTCGCCAGCTTGGTCAGCTTCTCCCGGATGTGGCCGGCCCGTTCAATGCCGTTGTACTCGGCAATCGCCTGGGCCGCGCCGGCCAGCAGTTCCAGCAGGGGCAGCTTATACGACACTGCGGTGAAGCGATGGAATTTGACAAAGGTCAGGGCCAGGAAGCCGGCCGCTTCGGTTTCGCCGTTCAGGAACACGCGCTCCCAGGGCACCAGGACCTCGTCGAAAACGGTCAGCGTTTCCATCATCTTGTGACTGGCGCTGATCGGGAACTCAAACGGGTCTTTGGGTATCCCCCCATAGGAGCTGGCCAGCAGCTTGAGCCCCTTGGTCGCGGCCGGCAGGGCAAAGGCCACCGAGTAGGCGCCGTCGTCCGGCTTCATCGCCCGCGTCGGTAGGACGATGACCTCGTCGGTGTTGGTCAGGACCGAGGTGTGCGTCTTGGCGCCGCGCACCACAATGCCGTCCGCGCGCTCTTCCACCACCCGCAGGTAGTAGTCGTCGTGAGCCTGACCCTGGGGGCCGAGTCCCCGGTCGCCCTTGACATCGCTCTGGGCCACGGCCACGCCGTAGTCCCGGTCGCGGCACAGCTCGTAGTATTTGCGGACCCGTTCCTTGTATTCGGGCTTGCCGCGCTTGGCCATTTCTTCGGCGACAACATGCAGGGCAAACAGGGCGTCGGTGCCAATCTCTTTAATCAGCACGACCAGGGTCGCGCCCTCGCGGGTACTGGCCGCAATCAAACGGCTGCGTTGCAGCAGGTCCTCGGTATTGCGGGGGATGTGATAGTAGCGCGAATAGTCGCCCAGTTCGGGGTCGCTGACCACGGCCAGCTCCCGGTAGCGGGGGTCTTCGGCCAGCTGGTAGTCGATACAGGCGTGGTTGACCGCCTTGCCGATGACCGGATGGGCGGTGACATCGGGCACCAACTCTCCCCGATAATAGACCTCGCGGCCGTCCCTCAGGGCGTCTTTATACTGTTCGGGTGTGCGCAGACCCATCGTCTTGTCCTCCTGTTCAGATGACTACCTCGAGCTGCACGATCAGGTTGTCGCGGTCACGTAAAAAACCGATGCCGTTATACTGTCCGTCAATATAGTTGTACTGGATGATGAAACGGAACGGGTCGCGGGTAAAGGTAATGCCCGGCTGCACCAGCCACGCGCCCTGCCAGTCGTACAGAAAGATCAGGGCCGGCGAGATCGCGCCCGAGCGGTAGGCGGTCGAGATGGACAGGGTATTGACCAGCTGATGCTGGTCCATGTTCACAAAGGACGTATTCCTTCGGTTCGGATCGAGGACCGGGATGGCGAACTGGCCAAAGCCGAAGCTGTCCCTGACCGAGCTGAGCTTGGTGTCGTTGAAATCCAGGATATGGGTGCCGAAAATCTGGCCGCTGATGACGAACGACTGCTGGGGGTTGAGCAGCTGGATATAGCGGTCCATGTCCATGCCCAGCGACCAGCGGATCACGTCCGAGCGGTCGATGTCGCTCTTGTAGCGCAGACACACGTCGTTGCTGACCGAAGGCGGGCAGGCAACCTGGCTGTAACCGGGAGTGAGGGCGAAATTGTCCGGGTCGGCGATCGGCCCCAGCAGCTGACTCGGGCTCGCGTTCTTGAAAAACGGCTCGGCATAGAAATAGGCGAACTCGCTGCGCACGATGGCCGACAGGCTGGGCAGGCCGAAGGTCAGGGTGGCCCCGCTGATCTGGACCTTGGGAAACAGGATATTGGTCTGAAAATTATCAAACAGGTAGCGTCCGACTTCACCCTGTCGGGCCGCCTGGCGGAACTCGCTGAGCCTGAGCGGGGAACCGCCGGTCGGGGTGACGACGCGGCCCGTCGCCCCGTCGAGATAGGTGTAATAGTGGGCGACGGTGAACATGAAGTCGCCCCACACGCCGACGACGCGCCCGCCGCCCCGCATGTCGGTGAAATTGCGGGCCGGTTTTTTGAGGGCAGACCGAATGCCGGCCGGGTTGGGGGTGGACCACGGCGAGCCGGCCGGGGTGGGCGTGGAGACCTCGTCGTCGGCGACCATGAAGCCTTCGAGGTTGAGTTCCGACAGCGGTCCGACGCCGCCCAGGCCGTACACCACCCGCAGCATGTCGAGCGGGATACGGCGCTCGTCCAGGGTGACCAGAAAGCCGCCAAAGCTGGCGTCCAGGGGATTGATCTGATCCAGCAGGCGGAACACGTCGGTCTCGCCCCACGACAGGTTCTGGCGGCCGATGCGGACAAACAGCGGCCCCTTGGTATAGTTGATATACGCCTCAAACAGCCGGTGCCGGCTGCGTCGGCGCTGGCGCGTATCGACCTGGGTACAGCCGAAGGCCTGGGGCTTCTTCTGTTTGACCTTGCTCGCCGGTCCGCAGTCACTCAGCAGCGGAAAACGCTCGCTGAACACGTCCGGGCCAAAGTCCCACACCCCGTCGTACTCGCCGCGATAGGTCACGAAATACTCGAAATCGTCGGGTGCCAGAAAGCCGAGCGGGCTCAGCAGGGACTGGAGTGTGGCCAGCGGGCCGTCGGACCGGCCCATGATCAGGTCGGTCAGGTTGTGACGCAGCTCCATCTGGACGAAGGTCCGGTTTTGCAGCATGTTCCAGCTGTTATACGGCGTCTGGATGCGGGTATTGTCGGCCGCACTGTTGACCGCCATGGCCGTCCGGTTGTACATCCGGCCGTTGAAACGCATGGTTTCGGCCTCGTCGACAAAGATCGCCCAGG
The DNA here is from genome assembly GCA_011523315.1 of Candidatus Binatota bacterium. Lineage (GTDB taxonomy): Bacteria > Desulfobacterota > Binatia > Bin18 > Bin18 > JAAXHF01. Next base: position 3,495 of record WTHE01000105.1, on the reverse strand, counting down.
CCGAAGAAGCGAGCAGGCTGAACAGGATTCCCACACCCAGCCCAAGCCACACCGAACAGGTCGTACCGGTATTTCTCATAAGTGCTCCCCGAATCGGGGCAGCATAGCGAAAAGCCAGGGCTGCTGAAAGTAGGGTTTGGGGCGGGCTAACGCAGCGCCACCGCCCGGACCTGGTCGTAATCGGTCCAGCCCTGGAGGACTTTGCGAATGCCGTCCTGGACCAGAGTGGTCATGCCCTGGGCCAGCGCGACCTGGCGCAGCTCGGCGGCGGTGGCGCGGCTGTGGACCAGGCGTTTGATGTCATCGCTGGCGACGAGGAGTTCGTGCAGCCCCAGGCGTCCCTTGTAGCCGGTGTGCTGACACGCCTCGCAGCCACGTCCCCGGTACAGCACGAAGTCTGCGGTATAGGGCCGGTCCAGCTCGGCGAACGCGGCCGGACCATAGCCTGCGGCCAGGGCCTCGTACTCCTGCCTGGACGGCCGGTAGGGTTCTTTACAGTCCGCACAGATGGTCCGGGCCAGGCGCTGGGCCAGGATACCGAGCAGGGCGTCGGCAAAGTGAAACGGGTCCATGCCCATTTCGAGCAGACGGGTGATGGTCTCGGCGGCACTGTTGGTATGCACGGTGCTCAGGATCAGGTGGCCGGTCAGGGACGCCTCAATGCTGATCCGGGCGGTTTCCCGATCCCGGATTTCGCCGACCATGATGACGTCCGGGTCGGCACGCAAGAAGGACCGCATGGCCGCCGCAAAGTCGTAGCCGATTCTGGGCTGGACCTGGCTTTGGCGCAGGCCGTACTGGGTGATCTCGACCGGGTCTTCCGCCGTCCAGATTTTTCTGTCGGGCGTGTTGATGGCGCCGAGCGCCGAGTGCAGGGTGGTGGTTTTTCCCGAGCCGGTCGGACCCGAGCACAGGATCAGGCCGTAGGGCTTGTCGAGCAGGGCTCGAAAGGCGCTGAGGTTGGCGTCCGACATCTGAATCTTGTCCAGCGGCAGGGCCTCGCCCGCAGTCAGAATGCGCAGGGCGACATCCTCGTTGTCGGCGCCGGCGGTCGGAATCGTGGCCACCCGCAGCTCGATCTCTCTGGTCGGCAGACGGAACTTGAGCTTGCCGTCCTGGGGTTTGCGCCGCTCGGCAATATCAAGACTGGCCATGATCTTGAGACGTGAGGCCAGGGGACGGCGGTACTGGGCCGGAACCTTGAGGTATTCGTGACAGCGGCCGTCGACCCGGAAGCGGATCAGGGTTTCTTTCTGCTCGCCATAGGGTTCGAGGTGGATGTCCGAGGCGCCCCGGTGATAGGCTTCGCCGATCATGCGGTTGACCAGGCGGACGACCGCGCTGTCGTTCTCGTCGGGCTCCTCGTCGGTCGGGGCGCGGGTCGGCGATTCCGCCGCCAGCTGGCGCAGAATGGCCTGGAGCGAGTCTCCGCCGGCCGCCGGCTCGCGTTCGCCGACCAGAGCCCGGCTGATCTCGCGGATGTCCTCGACCAGGCCGATCCGGTAGGCGATCTTGAGGCCCGGGAAGAGCCGCTGGATATCGTGGCGGTACTGCACCGAGTGGGGCTGGCTGGTCAGGATTTCGACGCCGGTGTCGGTCACCTGGAGCGGCAGCCAGTCGTTGTTTTGCAGATAGTTGACGCTGATCTTCCCGGCCAGGTCGGCGTCAATCACCAGCTGTGGGCTGGGTTCGAGAAACGGACAGCCGTAGTACTGGCTCAGCGAGCGGCCGAGTTCGTGTTTGCTGATCTTGTAGCGTTCGAGCAGGATGGCCTCGACGCTGCGGCCCGACTGCCGCGCGCGGTCTTTTGCCTCGTTCAGTTCGTCCTGGCTCAGCAGGCTGGCGGCCAGCAGATAGTCGAACTTGTGGGGCTGGCGCTTGGCCAGCTGGTACTGGTTGTGCAGCGCAATGCCGAGGGTGCGGGCCAACTCGCCGACTTTTTCCTCGTCGGCCTGGGAAAAACGCGCCGCACCCGTCTTGTTGAGCAGTTGCAGCACGCCGGTCAGCGCGCCGCCTGGATCGCACACCGGAACCGTCAGGACTTGTCGGGTTCGCACCCCGGTTTTTTCGTCCCAGGAGCGGTCAAAGCGCAGGGCCGGGTGGAGACGGGCCAGCTCGGCGTTATCGTAGGCGTCGGCCAGATTGACGCTGCGTTTGCTGTGGGCGACAAAGCCGGCAATGCTGCGCTCGTTCAGGTCCAGCCGGATTTCCTGCACGCTGTCCAGATCCAGAAACCGGGAGTAGAGTTCACGCGTGTCGTAATCCACGGCGTACAGGGTCAGGTGCTCGGCCTCAAACAGGTTCAGCATGTCGTCCTGCAGGCTGATCAGCAGCTGGTCGATATTTTGGGCCGCATGAATGCGGTTCATCAGCTGTTTGAGGCGTTCGGTGTAGGCGAGCCGGTTCTGCAGGGCTGTGACGTGCTCTTCCGGATGTGACCGTGATTCCATACAAGCCTCCTGTCTAAAATGGGACTTGCGTGCCGTATCGCACTCTTGGAATACAGCTGTCAATCCTCACTCAGGGCAGCTGTTGCGCAGCATTTCTCCCTCCTCTCCTCAACTGTCGGACTATGAGCCGATGGGGAGAGGAGGAAGGAGGCGTTCATCTCGCCCGGCTGCCTCCAGGAGCAGCCAGGGGGACAATCTTCGAGCGCAGTATGACGCTATCGCGCGTGAGCAATGGAATGTGGGTATCAAGATTGATCATCTGCATCCCAGCGGACGCCGGTCGTGAAGATGGCTCCCCGAATCTTGATCTTGTGCCGCAGGCTGCCAATCAGGCCAGCACTTTGTGGCTCGTAGGGAAGGACGCGCGCGACCGGCTTGCCGTGCTTGGTGACAATCAAGCCGTCGGCGTCAAGTCGGTCCAACAAGGTCAGGCACTGTTCTTTGAACTTCGTGGCTCCGATCCTCTTCATATCGCTACTCCATTTGAGACGAACATCTTATATGACTGGTTATTCCCGGCAATCTGGGCCAGCCTGCGCCCGCGCCTTTTCCTGGCTGGGGGGGTGTGGTAGACACTCGGAGCATGACTCTGGCACAGGTTTTTTGGCGGCGTCTCAGCCGCGATGACAGCCGACCGGTCTTTGAACGGCTGGAGCCAAACGGACAGGTGAGCTGGCGACAAACGCGCGGCGAGCTGTTGGAGGACGCCTCGCGCTGGATGGCCGCTCTGCGGGCGGCGGGGGTCGAGGCCGGCGACCGGGTCGCGCTGTCGCTGGGCAAGGCGGACGGCCTGGTCACGGCCCATCTGGCCATCCTGGGCCTTGGGGCCGGGGTGGTGCCGCTGAATCCTGCCCTGGCGCCGCGTGAGGCTGAGGCCGTCCTGCGCCGGGCCGAGGTCAGGCTGGCCATTACCACGCCACAAACGCTGAGCCGGGCGCCGGGCATGACGGCTGCGGTCGCCGGGCCGTGGTGGGTGAGCGGCAACCCTGCCGACCAGCCCGCAGGAACGAGTCGGGTGTCTGATATCCTGGCCACGGTCCAGGCC
>WTHE01000293.1 GCA_011523315.1 Candidatus Binatota bacterium | reverse complement strand
CCTCCGCCCCGGCCCGAAGAAGACGGGAAGCTGTCCCACCTGAGCGCGCTACTCCTCGACGCCCAGCAGCGCGGCGACGGAGACACCGGCCCGGCCCGACTGCTCGAACCCGCCGCCCACCGGGTCGGGTTGGAGATCCTCGCCAAACAGTTGACTGCCCTGGCCGAGCGCATCGCCAGCAGCACAGACATGCTCAACACCGCCCCCACTCCCAACGGCGAGCCGGCCGTCCTGCCGGACACGGAAGCGGGCGGCCGGGACGGTCGGCTTGAGGACGACGCCCTGCCCGCCTTCCTCACCGACGACGCCCCGGACACCACCGCCCCAGACGACGCTCTGCCCGGCCTGGACACCACCGCCACCGTAGTAGCGGACATCCGCGCCCAGGCCAACACCATCGTCGGGCTGGCCGAACGCCTGCCGTCCTTCTCCATGACCCTCGACGACCACACTGCGATCAACATCAACGATGCGATTAACGAAGCCATAGACCGGACCCGGGCGGAGGCCGGCGCCCTGGTCGTCAAAGACGTGCAGCCGGTGGCGGACCTGGTCGCCTCGGAAACGGAAATCCACCTGGTCCTGAGCCAGCTGCTTGAGAATGCCGTGTGGGCGGTTCAGGAACGTGGCCACAACAAGGGCGTCATCAGAATCGAGACCAGACAGGAAGACGACCAGCTCCACATCGCCATCACTGATAACGGCAGAGGCATCCGGTCTGCGGAGCGCAAGAAAGTCTTCGCCCCGTTCTACACCTCGCGCGAGAATGCCGCCGGGATGGGACTGGCCACTGTCCAGCATCTGGTCGAAAAGTACGGCGGCAGCATCCACATGAACTCCCTGCCCAACCAGGGGACCATGCTGCGGGTCACGCTGCCGACCGGGACGGAAACGGAAAGGACACAGGCATGAGCAAGACCGCAACCCGCATATCCCCAAGAGGAGGACCATGCACCAGGTAAAACGATTTCTGACCTGCCGCCAGGGCGTCACCGCCCTGGAGAGTGTCATTGCCGCCATCCCGCTCATCTTCGCCCTGGTCGGAATCTTCGAGCTGGTGCGGACCCTCTTTGTCGATGACCTGCTCCAGCGCGCCGCCTACCGCGTCGCCTATACCAATGCGATGGAGGATCACGCGGCCAGAAATATGACGGCAATGCGCAACGCCTGCCTCGAAGCAATCAGGGACGAAGTCGGCGATTGGCTCAGCTTCGAGTTGGTCGGCCAAGGCGTGTGCAGTGAGACACCGGACCCGGATGACCCTGCGGTAGACTTCTGTCTGACTGTCACAGTCATCGCCTACGACAACCCGTCTGCCCTGGACAACGGCACACAGAGCAGCGGCCAGCTTGGCGGCAGCGCCGGCGCCATGGTGGTGGTCACGGTCACGGCAATCCCGCAGTACGCGCTGAGTGCCTTGCAGCAGCGTCTCTTCGGCACCGACGGCAGCCAGCAAGCCACCGCCATCATGCGCAACGAACGTCTGGGAACCTGATGATGGACAGCATATTCAAGCCAGACAACCCTCACCCCAACCCCTCTCCCGAAGGGCGAGGGGCTTTGTTTTCCCCTCTCCCCTCGGGAGAGGGTGGCACGCAGGGCCGGGTGAGGGCGCGGACGGGCAGCCCGGGAGAGGACTATGGCACAATATGCATCACACATTGCCAAAAGGGGGAGGCTTGCCCTGAGCGTACTTCGACTTCGCCCCGCCAGGGCGACGCTCAGCACGAGCGGAACCTCGTTCGCCCTGAGCATAGCGTCAGCGGAGTCGAAGGGCCTGCGTGGTAAAGGAGGCAGCGTGAGCACCTGGAAACAATTCATGCGCAACCGCCGGGGCGCGGCCGCAGTAGAAGCCGCGCTCGGCATCGTCGTCCTCGTCTCCTCGTCGGCGCTCATGTTCGATGTGTATGCCGCAGCCTCCAGACAGGCGACCGGGCTGAACGCTGCGGTGACTGTGGCCGACTATGTGAGTCGAGAACCAAAACCGCAAACAACGGAAATCAGGGCCTTGGCCAACGTCGTGCATGAAGAATTCTTCGCCCAGTCCGCAGCCGCGTTTCTCGTCTTCGCCGTCGAAGGGGTCGCACAAGAGTCCGGTCAGCCGGAGAAAAAGCCGACGGTCCTGTGGACCACCCCCCTCATCCGCGTCGGGCCGGACGCCAGCACCGACACCGACCTCGCCTCGTGCAGCCAGTTCACCGGAGCAGACGCGACGGCCCTGCCCTTGGCGCTGTCGCCCGGCGAAGTCGTGGTTGTGGCCGAGGTGTGCGTCAAACAGGCGGGCAGCATGAAATACGCCCACCACATTCTCCCTTCCCGCTCCGACACCACGCCAATCCTCCAGTCCTAGAGACCGCCATGACACAGCACACCAGTACAGCAGGCAGCGGTTTTACCCTCACCCCACCCCCCCTTCGACCAGGCTCAGGGCAGGCTCTCCCGAAGGGCGAGGGGCTTGTTTTGTTTTCCCCTCTCCCCCCGGGAGAGGGTGGCCCGCAGGGCCGGGTGAGGGCAAACGCGCCGATCAGCTGCCAGGCAATGGAATGTGCAACACACGCCCGGCAATCCCCCTCACCCCAACCCTCTCCCTCCAGGGGAACGTGTGATGTGAATTCCCAGGAATCTGCG
>WTHE01000772.1 GCA_011523315.1 Candidatus Binatota bacterium | reverse complement strand
GTCTCCCAACCAGGATGCGGTGGCCGAGCTGACGGTTGCCCTGATGCTGGCGACCCTGCGCCATATTGTCCCCCTGCGCGGGGCGCTCGAAGCCGGGGACTGGGACACCCGGCCGCTCGGCCGCGATCTCATCGGCCTTAGCCTGGGGCTGGTCGGGCTGGGGGCGGTCGGACGCGAGGTCGCCCGACGGCTGCTGAGCTGGGGGGTACGGATCGCGGCCTACGATCCCGTCGCAGCCGATCTTGAGTCCTACGTGCGGGCCTATAACGCCGAGGGCGACCGGGACATTCTGGGCCGCCGGGGATCGACCCTGACGGCCTTTGCGTCCCTGGACGCGATGCTCCCCGAGTGTGATGTGGTGAGCATTCATACGCCCCTGACCGAGGTGACGGCGGGCATGGTCAACGCGGAGTTTTTGCAAAAAATGAAAGCCCGGGCTGTCCTCATCAATCCCTCACGGGGTGGGCTGGTGGTTGAGGAAGACCTTGTTGCGGCCTACCAACGACACGATCTCGGCGGTCTGGCCGTCGACGTGCTGATCCGTGAGTTCGGCCAGGCGCAGGCTGCGCCGCCTCCGCTGCTGGAGCTGCTCCAGGCCGGGGCGCCGATCATCATCACTCCCCATGTCGGTTCGCTGACCGAGCAGACCATGCCCCGTCAGCTCGACTGGATGCAGCGCAACGCCCTGGCCAGTCTGGGGCTGCTCGACGGTCCGGTCCACATGTGGCTGGCCGAGGCCGCCGCGCCCTGGTAGGCGCGGTGAGGGAGAAAGTGTGGCTTGCAGGCAGGCGGTCGCAGGGGATAGAGGGAAGAGGAGAGCCACGGGATACCCCGAACAGGAGGATGAGATGAGCTATGACATGCTGATTACCAACGCCCGTATCTGCGACGGGACCGGAGCCCCGGCCTTTGACGGCACCCTTGCCATCAAGGACGGCAAGATTGCCGGGCTGGGCGATGTGTCGGGTGAGGCGAGGAGACACATAGACGCCCAGGGCTTGATCCTCGCCCCGGGCTTCATCGACCATCACACCCACTATGACGCCCAGATTTCCTGGGACCCCCTGCTGACCAGCTCGTGCTGGCACGGCATCACCAGTGTGGTCATGGGCAACTGCGGGGTGGGCGTGGCCCCGTGCCGGACGGATGAGCGCGGCATTGTGGCCTGGGACCTGGTGAATGTGGAGGCCATGCCCTACGAGGTCTTGCTCAACGGGGTGTCGTGGGCCTGGGAGAGCTTTCCCGAATACCTGGCCGCAATGAAAAAACGCCCCCTGGCGATCAATACCGGTTTTCTCGTTCCGCTGTCCGCCCTGCGCTTTTTTGTGCTCGGCGAGGCCGCCCCGGAGCGGGCCGCCCGCCCGGATGAGATTCGGGCTATGGCCGACGCCCTGCGCCAGGCCATGCGGGCCGGCGCGTTCGGTTTTTCGCTCAGCACCCTGCGCCAACATATCGGCTATCAGGGCCGCCCCCTGGCCAGCCGCCTGGCCAGTCACGAAGAGTTGGGCGCGCTGGCGGACGTGCTGCGCGAGGTCGGCCACGGCGTCATCGAACTGGCCCTGACCAGTACCGCCGGCCTGCTGTCGGAGGACGAGCTGGAGTTGCTGAAACTGCTGGCCGAACGCAGCCAGCGGCCGATCACCTGGCTGGCCCTGCTCGACCGAACGGATATGCCCTACGCCTACCGCGCGGCCCTGGACACCGTCGCGCCGTATATCGAGGCCGGGATGCGTATCCACCCGCAGGCCACCCCGCGTCCGGCGCGTCAGTACCATACCCTGCGCACCCCGTTCATCTTTGCCAGCTTTGCCTCGTGGAAGGACGCCTTTAACCGGAGCCCGGAGGAACAGCTCGCCCTGTATAAAAGCCCGGCTTTCCGGGATGCCTTTCGACAGGAACTCAAAGGCAAGGGTGGGGTGGTGTTTACCGGGCAGTGGGACCGCCTGAGTGTGGTTCGGGTGAACCGGCCGGAGCACGAGGTGTTGGTCAATAAGACCGTTGAGGACATTGCCGCGCTGGCCGAGAAGGATCCGGTTGACGCCCTGCTCGACCTGGTCATTGCCGAGAATCTGGAGACGGGTTTTCTGTTCGCGGCCACCAACACCAACCCGGAGGCGGTCCAGGAGCTGATCACCAACCCCCACGTGTTGCTCGGCCTGTCGGATGCCGGCGCGCATGTGGATCAGAGCTGTAATGCGGGCGTGCCGACCTATCTGCTGCACGAGTGGGTGCACAACCGCGGCAGCCTGTCCCTGGAAAGAGCGGTCCAGCGCCTGACCGCCGAGCCGGCCGATTTTCTGGGGCTGACAAAGAAAGGCCGCCTGCTGCCGGGCATGGACGCCGACCTGGTGCTGTTCGATCTGGAGACGGTCAAGCCGTGTCCGCTGGAGTGGGTGAACGATTTGCCGGGTGGCAAGCGGCGTCTGATTGAGCGGGCCGAGGGGATTGCGTACACCGTGGTCGGTGGCCAGGTTCTGTTTGACCACGGCGAGCACCAGGGAGTGTTTCCGGGCCGGGTGATGGACAGCTCTGACGCCTGAACGCTCCGGCGGCTTCGAGCTATGACGGCACGGCAGGCGTCGCGGCGGTGAGGAGATAGCGGTAGAGCCGAAGGATCAGCTGCCCTTCGTG
>WTHE01000431.1 GCA_011523315.1 Candidatus Binatota bacterium | reverse complement strand
GTTGGAAAGACCAAAATTACGGGAAGATGGCCGAGCGTGCCGTGAACCTCACGCAGCGTTCTATCAAGGAGATGGCTGGCCAGCTGCGGCGTGATGCTGAATTTATCGTGCTCACAGATTTTGAGATACGCTCCGTTCGCCAGAGTGCTGTAGCTCGAGCTGACGCTGTTGTTTTGATGCAAGGAACCGCACTAAACGGGGATATCGAAGGAGAGTTCCAAGTTGTGGCTTTTAGGCACACTGCAGATGGGGATATTGCGATGCCGACAGAGCCAGGAAAATGGTTCGTGCAACAATCCTGCATATTTGACTTGATGCACGGACGAACAATCGAGCAGAAACGGGAACAGAGAAGGCAAACCTAGAATTTCTATTAAACAGAGCCGATGACAGCATTGTCGGAAAACTAGAATTGATGTCCTCCGTCAGCTCGCCGAGCGGCACTCTATTTCGATGGCGCTTTCCAGATCCCCCGCTCCTGCATCAGCCCAATCTGCCGGTCAATGACCTCGGCCTTGTACTCGGCGTGTTTGCCGGGGATGCGGTCGAGATAGCGGTTCTTGGGATAAATCGGCTTCTCGTAGATGAGTTGGGCCATTTCGGCCCGGATGTCTTTCATCCAGTTCGTCACCTGGGCTGTGGCCCGGTGGTGGCGCAGGGCTTCGATGTCGATGACACCTCTGACATAGGTCGAGCCGTTGGTGTCGCGCTGCTTGCCGACGATCGTGCCTTTGTAGTCAACGATCATGGATTGGCCGCTGCCGGCGTCGATGGGCGTCTGGCTGTCCGGGTAGAGATGATAGCCGCCGATATTGGGCGCCACCACGTACATATTGTTCTCCAGGGCGCGGGCCCGGTTGGAGATCTCGAACATGTCGTTCTGGGTAAACGGGCCGGGCAGGGAGGCCCGGTAGACCAACTCGGCCCCGTTCATGGCCAGGCCGCGGCCGTTCTCGGGGTAATTGCCCTCCATCGCCATCATGATCCCCAGCCGCCCAATCGCGGTATCGGCGACCGGCCAGAAGGCGTCCAGGCTGCGACCGTACTTGTCGATCCACCAGTCGAACACGTCGTGCGGCGAGACCGAGCGCTCGCACGCCAGCAGGGCAGAAATCTTGTAGTGCTTGAGGATGAGGTTGCCGTCCGGGTCAAGGATGAAGCCGACGTTAAAAAACAGGTTCGGCCAGTCCTCGTGGCGGGCCTTGGCCTGAGCCATGATGAACACCCCCCACTGGCGGGCCAGCTCGCCCAGCTGGTCGGTCTCAGGGCCGGGAATATCAATCGCGCAGGTGCGGGCGAACTCGGTGTGGTCAACGTCCAGCACCTCATCGTTAAAACCCTGGAGCGCCCCCTCCGGGATGGCCAGCAGCCGGACCGGGATATCGAGGTTCGACAGCCAGAACGCGGCCGTGGTCAGGCTTTTGATATGCTCGATGTTTTTCTCCATGTCCTCGCGTTTGCGAATGCCCCAGAATGTGGGCACTAATCCAACGGCATTGTAGGGTTCAATCATGCGCCTCCTCCATATCGGCAGCCCTGAAGATACAAGACCGTCTTGGGCTTGTAAAAGGCGGGGCGTGCGCTAAAGGTGGGCGCAGGAGGACTCGCCTATGCAGACCGAAGAGACGCGCGCCCTGATCACAAGCTATTACGAAACCCTGCCAACCGGCAATCGGGACAAGCTGGCCTCGCTGCTGACCGAGGACGTGGAGTGGTACCCGCCAGAAAGTGCGCCGCTGGAGGTCGTCAGAGGCCGCGAGGCCGTCACCAGAGAGCTGGGGGGAGAGACGCCCAAGCGCATCTTCGACATGAAGACCTTCCGCCTCAACATCCACCGCATTCTGGCCGACGGGGACACTGCGGTTGTTCAGCACTCCATTTCGGCCAAAACCCGCCAGGGCCAGCAGTACGACAACGAATACTGCTGGGTCTACCACTGTCGGGCCGGCCAGATCGCCAAAATCGAGGAGTACGCCGACACCCACAAGGCGGCGCGCATCATGGAGTGGGAAGACTGAGCGTTCGGCTCAGACTTCGAGGCCGAACAGCGTGGCCGCATTGCCGATCACCATCTGATACACCTCGTCCTCGGGCACGCCGACAAAGTCCTGGGCGATCTGGCGCTGAGATTTTGGAAACGTGCCCTCGGTGTGCGGATAGTCGGCGCCCCACATCAGGCGATCAACGCCCATCAGGTCGCGGGTCAGGATACCGGCCCGGTCGTCTTCAAAGGTGGCCCAGAATTGCCGCCTGAAATAGCTGCTGGGCGGCGCGTCGAGCTTGGGCTGCATCCAGCGGTGATGATCTTCCCACCAGTGGTCCATCAGACGCAGGATGCACGCAATCCAGCCGATGCCGCCCTCGGAGATGATGAACTTGAGGCGGGGGTGGCGCTGGGGAGCGCCGCTCCAGATCAGCTCGGTCAGGGCGTTCATGGGCTGAAACGCCTTCTCGTCCATGAAGGCCATGCCGGGACCGTTCTTGCGCGCCTTGGCGACGGTTGAGGCGCCGATATCCGCAGCCGTACCCGAGTGGGCGACGGCCGGCAGGCCGATCTCTTCCAAGCGCTCCCACAGCGGCTCATAGTCCGGATGGATGTACGGCTTGGCGGGCACGGCGGCCGGAATCATGACCGCTTTGAGTCCGAGCGTGGCCGCCCGTTCGGCCTCTTCGGCCGCCCATCCCAGGGGGCCCTGCATGGGCAGAATCGCCGCGCCGAGCAGGCGCTGCGGGGCGTAGACACAGAACTCGCTGAGCCAGTCGTTATAGACGCGGACGGCCGCGCGCTGATACGCGGCGTCGGCGATGCGGTAGAACATCAGACTCCACTGGCCGGGATAGATGACTTCCGCCCGCAGATGGTCCAGATCCTGGTCTTTGAGCCGCTGGCGGGGGTCTGAGGCGCCCGGCCGGGTATCCGCGTGACGGGCTACCGGCGACTCGACCTTGCCGGCGATTTTACTCTCCAGGGCTGCTCCATCGAGGCCGACGGCGACCGGGTCGAGCCCATCGACCACGTAGAAGTCGATGGACTTGCGGGTTTCGATATGGGGCGCCCGGTCGCGAAAGCGGGCCTCCATGCGGCTGGTCCACAGATCGGCCGGTTCGACCACATGACCATCGGCTGACACGTATCCGCCGGCAAGGCTGCTTGACATGCTGCGTCTCTCCTTCGCTGAACAATTGGTGATACACGCGAACTGCTCGCCATCCTAGAGTATCGGTCTCGGCTTTGGCAAGACGCACTGCCGGTAGCCGGAACGCCGTTTGACTCCGGCCGAGCCAGCGGCTATAGCTCCGCAGTCAGACACGGGCACGTCAGCCCGGACAAGGAGAAATAGATGGTCAAATTTGTTGCCTGCGCCCGTCGCAAAGCCGGTATGACAACCGCCGAGTTTCAGGATTACTGGAAAAACAACCACGGCCCGCTGGTCCGCAGCGTGCCCGAGTTTTGGGCCTACGTCCGTCGCTACGTCCAGGGCCACACCCTGAGTGAGCCGGTGCCCGGCTTCCCGCCCCAGGACGAAGCCCCGTTCGACGGCATTGCCGAGCTGTGGTTCGACAGCGTCGAGGACATTGGCAAAGCCTTCAGCCATCCCCGCTATCTTGAAATCATTCGGCCCGATGAGTTGAAGTTTGTCGACTTTGCCAGCTCGCGCGTCTTCATTGTCGAAGATGTCGAGATTTCGTGAGCCTGGGCAGGCACGGGAGCCTGCCCCTACGCAATCACACCCGCGCGGGAACGGCACGTATGGGAGCCTGCCCCTACGCGCTCACACCCGCGCGAAGCGACTACAAGCCTAGAATCTCGCGCTTCATGGCCGCCCGGATATGACACGGGCTGCCGGCCATCTCCGAGATCCGCAGATCGGCCGCCACACTGGCCAGTATCGCCGCCTCGGTCATATCGGCATCGGTCCGCTCGACCAGCAGCCGGGCCAGTTCATCCACAGCCGCCCGCGCCGCCGCTTCGGCCGTTTTGCCAGTGCCCATGGTCTGGACCTCGTCCTGGGTGATTACGATCGGCTGGCTGAGGGGCAGTTCGGTGGCGACGTGGCAACGCAGGGTGACTTCTGCCGCGATCTCCACCGCCGAGGCGGTGGCTTCGCCGTCGCCCATCCTGGCGTGCACGTCTTCGATGGTCAGCAGCCCGCCCTCGACAAACACCGGCAGAAAGACCGTTGAGCCAATCCCCAGCTGGCTGTTGCTCAGCTGACCGCCAAAATCTCCGCACGCCCCGCTCGGCTGTGAGCCCTCGGCTGGGGCCACGCCGATCTTGCTGATGTTGGGGATGAAGGGCAGGCTCAGGCTGTCGCTGTAGCGAAGGCGGTTGCCCTCAACCGGGACGACTTTTTTCCGAAACTCGACCTCATCTTTGAGCAGGCCGAAGCCCGGAATGGCGACCACATAGCCAAAGCCCTGGGCGGCTTTGATGTCCAGCACTTCCACCGCCAGCACCTGGCCGGGCTGCACTCCCTCGATATGGACCGGCCCGGTCATGACCGTCAGCTGCTCCATGGGCCACTCCCCGCCCTCGTTCCAGTCCCGAAAGCGGTCGTTGGTTTCCATCACAAACACCTCCCCGGGCTTGACCCTGGCGGCTGCGGGGTGGTCGGCGTCAAACGTGCGCACAATGTGCTCTTTGCCAATGGTTTGCATCTTCGGTTTCCTTTCTGTGACGATCAGTCGGCAATGGCGTCCAGCCCGGCCTGGGAGCAGGCGATGTCCTCGTCAACCGTCCCCCCTCCGACTCCGATCCCACCGATGACTTCGCCGTTGACCACAATCGGCAGGCCGCCGCCGACCAGGGTTGCCCGCGAGAAGTGGGACAGGCCCACGACCAGCGACAGGTCGTCCTTAATGACACCGTACAGGTCTTTGGTGCCGACGCCGAACAGGGCGGTAAACGCCTTGCGTTGGCAGCCCTCAATGCCCAGCAGCAGCGCCCCGTCCATACTGGCCAGGGCCTTGAGATTCCCGCCGCTGTCAATTACCGCCACGTTCTGTTTGCAGCCCAGCTCCTCGGCTTTGGCAACCGCCGCCGCCACCATCTTGGCGGCGGTCTCGTACGAGAGCATCTGTCTGGCATACGTGTTGGCCATAAGCATCCCTCCTTTGCTGTTACAGGTGAACGATGATGATCTCCTCATTCGCAAGAAGTCATCGTTCCCCTCTTCCGTACTCCGCTCGCGTGCCAGCGTCAAGTTTGCTCGGATGGCCGGTTTGACAAAGACGGCCGAACAACAGAATAATCGCCGGGAAACGGGAGGTTTAGCGTGTTTCGCATTCGCGCCATTCAAAACGCCCTGGCTCAGCACGCCCCGGCCGCCGGACCGTCCCGGCTCGACCGCAACCGGACTGCGGTGGCGCTCGTTCTGGCCGGCGTCGAAGCCGACCTGCACCTGTGCGTGATCCGCCGCGCCGACCGGGACGGCGATCCGTGGTCGGGAGATATGGCCCTGCCGGGTGGCCGGGCCGCGCCCGAGGACGCCAGCCTGCAGGAGACGGCCGAGCGCGAGACGCGCGAAGAGGTCGGCCTCGTCCTGACGCCCGCCCAGCGGCTTGGCGCGCTGCCCGAAATATCCATCCTGCTGCGCGGCCGCGACCGGCTGCTGTTTCTGGCGCCGTTTGTGTATTACCTGGGGCCGAGCCTCGCTCCGCTGACCCCCAACAACGAGGTCGGGGCGGTGTACTGGATACCCCTGGCGCACCTGTGGGACGAACACAACGCCACTTCGCTCAACCTGCCGACCCCGGACGTGTCGCTGTGGTACCCGGCGATTGGCTACCGTCAGGAGGTGGTGTGGGGCATCACCCACCGGGTGCTGATGCTCTTTTCGGATGTCATCGGACATCCCCTGCCGCATCTGGAGGCCATCCCCGGACTCGGCCACTGACCGCCCCAGCGATTCAGAGGGAGACAACAATGGAGATTGTGGGCTATGCCGATCAGCTGAGTGTCGCTCCCCAGGACACGATTCGTTTTCATGTGAGCTGTCAGCGGCCGACCTACCGGGCGGATATTGTCCGCCTGATCCACGGTGACCCCAACCCGCGCGGGCCGAGCTTCAAAGAGGAACCCGTGCCGACGACGGTCAGCGCTGAGTATCCGGGCCGCCAGCAGGTGATCCACACCGGCTCGCACGCCGTTGTGCCCGACGCGCCGCAGCTGCGTGTGTTCGAGGGCCTGACCCTCCAGGCCTGGATTTTGCCTACCACGCCCCACAAAGGCCGGCAGGGGATTGTGAGCAAATGGTCAGCGGCCGATGGCGGCTATGCCCTGGTGCTGGATGAGGGTGGGATCTTGGCCGGTTGGCTGACCGATGCTGCCGGACACACCGAGCAGGTGCGGATCGCGAGCCCGCTACGTGAGGCCGAGTGGTATTTTGTGGCGCTGAGCTTTGACGCCCACAGCGGCCGGCTCGCGGTATATCAAGAGCCGTTGCGCAGCTGGCCGCAGGATCAGACCCGGGCAAGCGAGACAGCCTCGACCGACAGCCGGTCCATAGCGACGAACCAAGCCGATTGCCTGATGGCCGGCCTATGGCAGTCCGGCGCTGACGGCCAGGTCCGTGTCGGCCACCATTTCAACGGCAAGATCGAGCGCCCGTGCGTGTTCCGGCGCGGCCTGAGCCGCGAAGAGCTGATCTCGCTCCAGCGCGGTGCCTCGCCGCTGGCCTTTGGCGATGACCTCGTTGCCGCCTGGGATTTTTCGCTCGATATGGCCTCCGAGCAGGTCACCGACACCTCGCCCCACGGCCTGCACGGCCGGACCGTCAACATGCCCGCCCGAGCTATGACCGGCCACAACTGGAGCGGCAGCGAGACCGATTTCCGCGCAGTCCCGCACGAGTACGGGGCGATCCACTTTCATGACGACGACCTTGAGGACGCCGGCTGGCAGGTGGATTTCAGCTGGACCCTGCCGGACGACTGCAAGAGCGGGGTCTACGCCGCACGCCTGCGCACCGAGGATGGCGAGGATCACATTCCGTTCTTTGTCTGTCCGCCACGGGGCCGGGCCACGGCCGATATTGCCTTCCTGGCCCCTACCAACAGTTACCTGGCCTACGCCAATGAGCATCTGAGCGAGATTTCTCCCGAGCTGGCCCCAAACCAGAACCGGGGAGAGCTGACTCCTGAGGATCGGTATGTGGCGGACAACGGCCTGCTCAGCCTCTACGACCACCATACCGACGGCAGTGGGGTGTGCTATTCCTCGCGTCTGCGGCCGATCATGAATATGCGCCCGCGCTATCACATGCGGACCCTCAGCTGCCCGCACCAGTTTCCGGCTGACCTGCACCTGATCGACTGGCTCGAAGCCAAGGGCCACCCCTATGACGTCGTCACCGATGAGGACCTGCACGCCGAGGGGCTGGACCTGCTCGCCCCGTACAAGGTCATCCTCACCGGCAGTCATCCCGAGTACTGGTCGGGGCCGATGCTGGACGCCCTGGAGACCTATCTGCGGGGCGGCGGGCGGCTGATGTATCTGGGCGGCAACGGGTTTTACTGGATCACCTCGTCCGCCCCCGGCCGTCCCCACGTGGTGGAGGTCCGTCGCCGGGTCGGCACCCGCAGCTGGCAGGCCAAACCCGGCGAATACCACCACAGCACGACCGGAGAGCCCGGCGGCGTGTGGCGCGACCGGGGCCGAACGCCGCAGCGTCTGGTCGGCGTCGGCTTCACCACCCAGGGCTTTGACAACAGCGCGCCGTACCAGCGTAAGCCCGATAGCTTCGATCCTCGGGCGGCGTTCATTTTTGAGGGGATCGGTGCCGAAGAAGCCATCGGCGCCTTTGACTCGCTGGTCTTGAACTACGGAGCGGCCGGTTTTGAGCTGGACCGCGCTGAGCGTTCCCTGGGCACGCCCGCCCACGCTCTGGTGCTGGCCTCCTCGTCCGGCCATTCGGACGCCTATCAACATGTGGTTGAAGAAGTCTTATTGAGCGACTCAAAACAGGGCGGCACGGTCAATCCCAAGGTCCGGGCCGATATGGTGTATTTTGAATATCCCAGGGGCGGGGCGGTCTTTTCGGCCAGCTCCATCGCCTGGTGCGGCGCCCTGTCTCACAAACAGCATGACAACAACGTCCGGCGGATCACCGACAACGTCCTGCGTCGCTTTGCCGCCGAGGGCCCGCTGAGCGAGTGAGTGAGGCACATATTCCAATACGTATGGTCGAGTCCGGTAAGGATGTCGCCTACTTGACCGCCGGTGGTTCAATGCCCACGGCTCGCGCGGCGTTACGAAGATTGCGGTCCAGCGTCGCGAGCGGTAATTGCAGCCGCATAGCGAGTTCCAGATACATTGCGTCGTAGACAGAAAGCTGGTGCGTGTGCGCCAGTTCCAGCGATACGCCCCACGCACGAGATGTGGTCGCCGGGTCGATTTCGATGGGCAACGCCTCAAGATTCGCGCGAATCTCCGGCCACTCGTCAACACGGATTCGGCCTCGCCGCGTGGCAGTCAGCAGCACGTTGCCGACCTCCACCGGCCACAGGGAAGGGACGAACGCCCGGTCTTCCACAAGCGAGTCTCGCAACCGGTCGGTGGCGTCTGTCGCTTCGTCGGGGAAGACCCAGGCCATGGTGACCGAGCAATCGAGAACGAATGCCATCAGTGCTTGCGTCCTTCCTCGATCATCTGGCGAACCGACAGTCCTTCCAGACTATGCGTTTCCTGAAACGCCTTCAGCCTGACAATCGCCGCACGGACCTTGTCGGCATCGTGCGGCTGAAAAGGAATCAACTCGGCCACGGGCCGATGATGTTTGGTGATGATGAATCGCTCTCCCGCCTGAACGCGCCGCAGCAGTTGGGGCAGGTGGGTTTTTGCTTCGAACGCGCCGATTTCAGGCATGGAGCAAACCTCCAGAATTTCAGACTAGTGGCAGACTAGTTTATATTTTCACTACGGTCAAGCCATTCGTCAGGAGCTACCAGTCCCTCCTGTCCCTGTTGTGAAGGGGAGCCGCTTGAGTATGTTCGGAAGACACCCGCCATATAGCGGACAATCCGATCATGCGAACGACACCGTGCCGAGTGTGGCACCCGAGATGGTCAGGCTTTACCCAGGTGCTTGAGAAACCAGGCAATCGTCCGGGTGGTGGCGTCGGTGTTCTCGGGAAAGGTGGTGACACCGTGCGTGCCGTGCGGATACAGCGCCAGTTCTGACTCCACCCCGTTTTCGAGCAGGGAGCGGTGAAACTCCAGGGCCTGGGTGGGCGGCGTGTTCTGGTCGAGCGCCCCGGCGATGTTCAGGGTCGGCGTTTTGACCGCCCGGGCGAACATGGCCGGGCTGCGCTCAAAGAACAGGCCGCCCGGCTCGTAGGCGCTGCCGTTCAGAAAGTATTCGTCAAAAAAGCCGATCTGTGAGGTCCGATGCTGACTGTACCAGTTGGTCACGGGCGAGTTGGATACCGCAGCGGCAAAACGCTGATCCTGGGTGATGAGCCAGGCCGACATGAAGCCGCCATAGCTGATGCCCATGGTGCCGGTCCGCTGCGGGTCGGCCAGGCCGTGGGCGACCAGGGCGTCGAGGCCGGTCAGATAGTCGTGGGTATCCTCGCCGCCCATGTCGCCCTTGACCAGGCGGGCGAAGTCCTGACCCCGGGCGCTGCTACCGCGCGGGTTGGGATAAAACAGCGCAAAACCGTGGTCGGCGAGAATCTTGGCACCGCGCAGCCGCCCGTGCCAGTGGTTGCGGTAGACCCACACCGGTCCGCCGTGCACGTCCATGACCAGCGGGAAGGGACCGTCGCCCTGGGGGCGGATCAGCCAGCCCTGAAGCTCGAGCCCGTCACGCGCCTGCCAGAACATGGAGGAAATCGTGCCGGTGTTGAAGCCCTCGCTACGGCCGGCCTCGGTGGCCAGAGATATCACAGTCTGGTATTCGCCCTGGGCCGAGATGCGCACCAGCTCAGGCGCGGTCTGATAGGCTTCGGCAAACGCCACGACTCCGCCCCCGGCCAGCGGCCAGGCGGTGGGATAGGCCCAGCCCGCACCCGACAGGCTGCGGTGTTCACTGCTCCACCACTCGATCGTGCGGTCGTGGGCCACATCGACCTCGCCGACGACGGTCTGATGACCGCGCAGGCCGACGTACACCAGATGCTCGTCATCCCGCCAGGCCAGATGGACAAGGCCGGCCTGCTTGGTGTCGAGCGTCCGGGTGTGTCCGGTGCGGACATCCATCACCCGCAGCTCGCCGCATACCAGCCAGCGGTCGCTGCACACCGCCTCGGTATAGGCCAGCCAGCGTCCGGACGGCGAGCCGACCGGCCAGCCGAGCTGATCGGCGGGCGTATGGACCAGCTTTTCCCGGCCGCTGGCGGTGTCGATCAGATACAGCCCGGACTCATACCAGCTGCCCTCCGAGTGCGAGGTCGAGGCGACCGTCACAATCTGAGTGTCGCCGCACCAGTTGGCCTCCCATGGGTTGAGCCCCGGACGGGTCACTCGATGACACTCACCCGTCTCGGTATCGAACACCCACACGCTGCGCCACAGGTTGTCGGCGTCGGCCGTCTCGACCTCCGGCAGCCAGTCGGGCAGGTCATCCTGAGTCTCAACCGTCCGGCCGCCACCCTGCATGCCGGCCTGATCGGCGCCAAAGCCGGCCAGACCGAGCAGGATGCGGCGTCCGTCGGGCGACCAGTGAAAGTACTCCAGGGTGCCGTCGAGGGCTGGGGCGGCGTGGGTCGGACCGCTGCCGTCGGCGTTCGTCCAGTACAGCTGGAAATTCCCGGCCTGGGCTCGGTCGGACAGGAAGGCCAGCCTGTGGCCGTCGGGCGACCAGCGCGGCAGCCGGTCGCTGTGCTGGGCCGGGGTCAGCTGCCGCAGGGTGCGGCTGTCCAGATCGACCAGGCAAACCCGCGTGACCGGAGCCGACCGCAGGTCCTGGAACACCGTCCCGGTAAACGCGGCCTGGCGCCCGTCGGGCGAGACCGTCGCCTCACAGCCGTCGCTGACCCAGTCCGTACCCGGCTGATACAGGGCCGTGAAATACGCCTCGACCTCTTTGTACAGGGGCTGCTGTCTCAGGTCGCGTTCCATGTCACCCTCCTCTGTTCAGGGCTGAGCGGTGGGACGTTGCAGGTGCCAGTCGGTTTCCTGCTGGTAGGCCCAGGCCACCCGTAACAGCTGGGCTTCCTGCCAGTGCGGGGCAACCAGTTGCAGGCCGACCGGCAGACCGTTGCAAAACCCGCACGGCAGGCTCAGTACCGGCACTTCGGCCAGGCTGAACGGATAGGTGAAGCGGGTGAGCAGGCGGGTGGTTTCAACGCCCTCACTGGATTCAATACCAGGCGCGGGCATGCCGCAGGTCGGGGCCAGCAAGAGATCGAAACGGGCAAAGGCCCGGTCCAGCTCCCGCTGCCAGCGGCGCTGCTCCTGACGGTTGCGCGCGTACTGACTGCCGCTGACCCCGGCGCCGATCCGCAGCCGGGTCAGCACGTCCGGCCCAAAATCTTCGGCCCGCTCGGCCAGCCGGGGCTGATGGTAGGCTGCGGCTTCGGCCAGCAGCATTTCGCTGGTGCGTTCAATCGTCATTTCGGCCTCGGCCAGCTCCAGCTCCTCGACTTGGGCGCCGAGGTTTGCATACACCTGGGCCGCTCGGCTGACGGCGTCTCTGACCTCAGGCTGGGGCTCGGTCTGAAAATGGCCGCCGAGCAGACCGATGCGCAGGCCCTGCACCCCCCGGCGCAGGCCGGACAGATAGTCGCTGGCAGGCTGATTGACACAAGTCAGATCCTCGGCATCGTAACCGGCCAGGGTTTGCAGCAGGTGGGCCACATCCTCGGCCCGCCTGGCCAGCGGACCGACCGTATCAAACGTCCAGCTGACCGGTATCACCCCCCGGTTGCTGATCCGGCCGACCGTCGGACGCAAGCCGCACACGCCGTTCAGAGCCGCCGGGATGCGGACCGAGCCGCCGGTGTCGGTCCCCAGGCTGGCCGCTGCCATATCTGCGGCCACGGCCGCGCCCGAGCCGCCGCTGGAGCCGCCGGGAATCCGGTCGGCATCCCAGGGGTTGCGGCACGCGCCGTAGTGCGGGTTGCGGGTGGTGGCGCCGATTGCCCACTCGTGCATGTTCAGCTTGCCCAGCACGATGGCTCCGGCCGCTCGCAGGCGGGTGACGACCTCGGCGTCTGTTGCCGCGACGTGATCCTGCAAGAAGCGGCTGCCGGCCGTCATTCGCACGCCGGCAACGGCGTAGTTGTCTTTCAGCGCAATGGGTACGCCGTGCAAAGGACCCAGGCCGTCCGTGTCGTGCAGCGCGCGCTCGGCCGCTCGGGCCGCCGTTCTGGCCTCCTCTGCCATGACCGTGAGGTAGACGTTCAGGCTGGCGTCGAGGGCGTCGATCCGCTCCAGATAGCCGTCAACGAGTTCGACCGGGGAGAGTTGACGGGTCTGGACCAAATCCACAATATCAGTAATGCCGAGCTGGACGAGGTCGGATGGTGTCATGGTGTTATCCTCTGCCGTTGCGTCGTATTGTTGACGAAAGGCGGCGGATATTCAACGCTTGGCCTTGAGGAAGGGTTGTGATGCACACTCGTTTTGTCGTTATTGGGGCGGGGATTGCCGGCGCATCGGTAGGCTACTGGCTGTCCCGGCACGCATCGGTTCTCGTGCTCGAACGGGAAGAGCAGCCGGGCTATCACACCACCGGCCGCTCGGCGGCGATGTTCATCGAAACCTATGGGCCACCCCTGGTCAGGGCGCTCACCCGGGCCAGCCGGGCGTTCTATGA
>WTHE01000323.1 GCA_011523315.1 Candidatus Binatota bacterium | reverse complement strand
CGCTTCACGCCGCCGGGATCTCCACTCGGAGCGTTTCCCACATTGCATTACCGGGAGCGTCTTTCCTGGCATTCTCCCGATAACTCTGAACAAGCAGGGTAATTGCCTCTTTGACCATCTCCCGCGCCTCTTCTATATTCTCTCCCTGGGTAACCGCACCTGGCAGCTCAGGCACGGTCGCCATAATCCAGCCATCCTCAATAGTTTGGTAGATTACTGTGTACTCTCGCTGCATGTGACAGTCTCCTCCCACTCGAAGCGCAGCAAGCCGAAACGTCGCTCGTCAGGCTCCTCTGTTTTGTGCTTTCTGTAAATCGGTTTGATCTTTGCCAAGAACGATATGTTCACAGTGATACAAGCCTCAGACTCTCCAACAATTCGGCAAAAGTGGGGGACAGAGGTTTGGCCATCGGCGTATTTCAGCTCGCGTCCGATTCTCTCAGCTCCCGCCGTGCCTCCTCCACCAGCCCTTCGACAAAGGTCCGGTACTCGTCCAGCTTGGCCTGGGTCGTCGCCTCAAAGCGCAGCACCAGAACCGGCTGGGTGTTCGACGCCCGGACCAGTCCCCAACCGTGCGCAAACCTGACCCGCACCCCGTCGATATCGGTGATGTCATGGCTGCCGCGCAGGCGCTGGCAGACCCGCTCGGCAAGAACGAACTTGAGTTCATCCGGGCAGGGCAGCCGAATTTCGGGTGTGGTCACTGACGACGGCAGGTCAGCCAGCAGTTGGCTCAACTCGGCTCGGCTCAGCAGCTCCAGCAGCCGACACGAGGCGTAGATCGCGTCGTCATAGCCAAAATAGCGGTCGGCAAAAAACAGGTGACCGCTCATTTCCCCGCCCAGCAGCGCTCCGGTCTCGCGCATCTTGGCTTTGAGCAGCGCGTGGCCGGCTTTCCACATGACGGGCCGCCCACCCCACGCTGCTACCTCGTCAAACAGCGTCTGGGAACACTTGACCTCAGACACGATCACGGCGCCGGGATGGCTGGCCAGAATGTCGCGCGCGAACAGGATCATCAGCTCGTCGCCCCAGACGATACGTCCGCTCGGACCGACCACGCCGAGGCGGTCGGCGTCACCGTCGTAGGCCAGGCCGACTTCGGCCCCGGTGTGTGTGACCGTCCGGATCAGCTGCTCCAGGTTTTCGGGCACGGTCGGGTCAGGATGATGGTTGGGGAAATGGCCGTCCAGCTCACAAAACAGCTCCGTCACCCGGCAGCCCAGGGCACGAAAGATTGACGGCGCAACCGGCCCGGCGGTCGCATTCCCGGCGTCAACCACAACCGCCAGCTCGCGTTCCAGACGCCCGAACTGCCGGCTCACAAATTCCTGGTAGGGACCGATGATCGGAGTCGGAACCTGTCGGCCCTGGCCCGAGGCGAAGTCTCGACGCTCAATCAGAGTCCGCAGGCGCTGAATGTCCCGACCGTACAGCGTGACTTTGTCGAGACAGATCTTGAATCCGTTGTGGTCGGCCGGGTTATGGCTACCGGTGACCTGGATTCCCCCGTCCAGATCGTAGTGGTGGAGCGAGAAATACAGCAGCGGAGTCGGGCACACCCCGAGATCCAGGACCTCAAGCCCGGTCGCGCACAGACCCTCCCGCAGCGCGGCGGCGTAGCCATCGGAACTCAGCCGGCAGTCCCGACCGACCGCAACCCGCCGCTTCCCACGCGATACGACCAGGCTGCCATAGGCGCGGCCGAGCGCAAACGCAAAGTCGGCATCAAAATCCCGTTCGGCCAGCCCTCGAATATCGTACTCCCGGAAAATGGTCGGGTTGACACGACTCATGGCCTTGCGCGTGCCCCCGTCCGTGCGATCATGTGGCCGGCCAGCCGAATTGCGGCTTGCAGGCTGCGGGGGTCGGCCGTGCCGCGCCCGGCAATATCAAAGGCCGTGCCGTGATCGGGCGACGTCCGCGTGAACGGAAGGCCCAGCGTCATGTTGACGCCGTCGGTGAAGTGCAGCAGCTTGAACGGGCCGAGCCCCTGGTCGTGGTACATGCACACCACCGCGTCGAACTCCCCGCGCGCGGCGCGGTGGAACAGACTGTCCGCGGGGACCGGACCGGACACGACCATGCCGCGGGCGGCGCAGTCGCGCACCGCTGGCCGGATCACCCGCCGCTCCTCCCCGCCGAACATGCCGTCTTCGCCCCCGTGAGGGTTCAGGGCGGCCACCGCCACCCGCGGTTCGGCTATCCCGAACCATTCCCGCAATGCCCGATGGGTCAGCTCGACCGTGGTGCGCACGCGCCCGCGGGTCAGCGTCCCGGGCACTTCCGCCAGCGGCAGGTGCACGGTCGCCAGGACCACCTTCAGGCGTGTTCCATGGAGCATCATGCGTACTTCACGGGTGCGGGTGAGGTCGGCCAGAAGCTCGGTGTGGCCGGGGTAGAGGTGCCCGGCGTCGTTCAGGGCCTTCTTGCTGATGGGCGCCGTGGCCATGGCGCAGGCGGCGCCCTCCTTGACGAGGTCCACCGCCCGGAGGATGTAGCGGTACGCGGCTTCGCCGCCGGCGCGACTGGTCCGGCCCGGCCGTACCTGGGCGGGTTTCAGACCGGAGACCGGCTCCACGACGACGGGCGCGCCGGCGGCCCGCTGCATCTGCGCAAACAAGTCCCGCATGGGCC
>WTHE01000445.1 GCA_011523315.1 Candidatus Binatota bacterium | reverse complement strand
TCAACGCCTGAAGGGCTGTGGTGTGGGTCCAGATCTCGTGCACCGACGTGATTCCAACCGCATTCAGCTGAGCGACCGCCTGCGGCAGCCCGGCCTCATACTGCTCGACAGACAGCCCGTCCATCGACTCGGTCACGACATGAATCGCCAGCTCGCGCAGGACCCCGGTCGCCTGTCCGTTGGCGTCCCGTTCGATCATGCCGCCGGTCGGATTGGGGGTGTCGGCGTGAATACCCGCCATCTCCAGAGCTTGTGAATTGACCAGCATGGCGTGCCCGCCAATATCCCTGATTGCCACCGGGCGATCAGGCACGATCCGGTCCAAGACCGATTTATGAGCCGGGACATCGCTGAAATCGCCGATCACGTCGGACAGCCACGGCAGGCTGGCACCGTAGATCCAGGCTCTGTCCGGGTGAGCCCGGGCATACTCGGCAATCGCCTCTTCTATCCTGTCCCACGGCTGATAGGCATCGAGTCTGAGGTTCTCCTGCAAGTCAACGACCAACTGCATGTGCAGATGGGCGTCGTGAAGACCGGGCATGACGAACTTCCCATCCAGATCGAGCACCCGGGTTGTCGGTCCCAGATAGGGTGCGACTGCCTCGTCGTCCCCGACCGCAACAATGACGCCGTCACGGACCGCCACCGCCTGAGCCCAGGGCAGACGGTCATCGACGGTATACACCTGCCCGTTGCGCAGAACGATATTGGCCGGCTCTGCCCCGGCCAGCGCCGGCTGGCCGTATCCGAACACAAGAGGAAACACCAGGACACTCAAAAGACAATGTCGAAATCGCGACATACACCGGCTCCCTTTCGCAACTGGTTGACGTATCGGGCAGCTCTCACCGCCGCACCGGGTCGAGGACATGCCCATCCCGGCCTTTCCTTCATTCGAGGACAATGCTAGGAGGTTGCCACGATAGTGTACACACAGGAGATGGCTCATGGATATTGGCGTGTTCTCTGTTATCCCGTCCGCGGCCGCCGATCCCGCGATCATTGCCAAGCGTGCCGAAGAACTCGGTTTTGAGTCCTACTGGGTTCCCGACCATCCGATCGTGCCGGTGGGCAGTGAGCAAACCTATCCCGGCACTCCTCCCGACGGCAGCTCCCTCAGCTTTCTGACCCGCATTCCCGACCCGCTGATTGTCCTGGCCCGCGCCGGGGCGGTCACTACCAGGCTGAAACTGGGCACCGGGGTCTACCTGGTGCCGGAGCGGCATCCCCTGATCTCCGCCCAGCAGATCGCCAGCCTGGACGAGGCCACGCGCGGCCGCTTTCTGCTGGGGATCGGCGCCGGCTGGAACCGGGCCGAATGCGAGGTCCTGGGCGGAAACTTCGACCACCGCTGGGGCCAGACCAAAGATTTCATCGCCGCCATGCGCTCACTGTGGCAGGACGATGAGGCGGAGTATCGCGGCAAATATGCCGAGTTTTCGCCGGTGTACTGTTATCCCAAACCCGCCCGGCAGTCGGGTCCGCCCGTGCTCGTTGGCGGTATCGGCTCACCCTACGTCTATCGCCGCGTCGCCGAATGGGGCGACGGCTGGATCCCGCTGATCGCCGATATGGCGGCCTTTCATGACGGCATGGAGAAATTGAAACGCGCCTGCGAGGCGGTCGGACGCGATATGGACACGGTGGACATTACCGTATTCGGCGGCCCCGGCCAGTGGCGCAAGGGCGAGGAATTGGCAGCACTTGAGCGGGGTGGAGCGAACCGGGTCACGCTCTGGATCAACGCCTTCGAGACCGAGGAAATGCTTGGAGACCTCGACGCCCTGGCCAGTCAGGTATTGTAGCCCGATTGTAGTCTGGATGAGCGGGCATCGTTCCCGACGCCCGCTCGTGGGCCGCCTCAGGAGTCTGACAGCCCGTCAGCCAAAATAAGCTCGGCATCAGAGCCACTCTGGCGCAAGGTGATGAGCGGGGCGTACTCGGGGTCGTGGTACCACGCCCGCGCCTGCTCCATGGACGGGAACTCAATCACGACCATCACGCTCGACGGCGGCGTTGTCCCCTCCACCACATCCATCTCCCCGCCACGTACCAGGTAGCGCCCGCCGTGCTTCTGCACCAGGGCCTGGACCTTGGGACCGTACTCTTCCACCCACGCTGGGTCTCGTACCTCCACTCGACCAATGAGATAGGCTGGCATACGCGTCTCCTTCCTTGTCTTTGCTGTGGATCTGCTCCGGTTTGTATCACAACAATCGCAGCCTGTCCTTGACGCAGCTCCCTCTTGTCCACTAGATAAGGATGCTTCCGTGAAAAGGAGCGGGGCAAGAGACAGTTCTGAGGAAGACACGCTTCTGTCCGCCGCCCAAACCTGCAAAGAAGGAAAACATGGAGTCATTTTTTCGGTGGATCATCCGTTTTCGATGGCTGGTCATCGTACTGGCCCTGGCCAGTACAGTTCTGGCCGCCCTGCCCCTGCAAAGCCTGCGCTTTGAGGGCGATGTCGAGGCAAATTTCCCGGCCAACGACCCGGTCATCAATTATAACAAGATGGTCGAGGAACGCTTCGGCATACGCGATCTCATCATGGTCGGCGTCATCAACGACAACCCCGACGAGAACGGCGTCTTCAACCCGCGCACCCTGGGCATTGTCAAAGAGTTCTCGGAAAAAA
>WTHE01000351.1 GCA_011523315.1 Candidatus Binatota bacterium | reverse complement strand
GGCCCGCTTGCAAAGCCCGCCCGACGTATCGAAATTCCCTGAAACTGCTCTAGCGGAGGATTGGGCCACGCTCCCGAGAAAGTCCAGCTCCCACTCGAACCTGCCGCGATCCCAGTGCCCCCTGTCGCTATGACATGCTCCGTGAAGCTATAAGAGGAGCAGCTTTCTGGCGAAGCAGGATTCTCAGCGCCGAGGCAAACACGCGGGGCGCAGTACACACCTATACTGGTCGAATAAAAAATATCCTCAGCGCCTTCAAACTGGCAGGCATAAGAGTTCGCGTATCGCAGTTGGAGTTCGTCTACCCCGCAAACTCCCTCGAACTCTTCGTCGTAAACTGCAGGCCCAGGCTCAGGGACAGGGGCACCGTGACACACCATAGCGCCCCCCGTTGTGGTATAGCCGCGGAGGATCACACCGTGCGCTTGGTGCCAGACGGTCCCATCCGAACGGGTAAATAAAGTGAGAGAAGCAAAGCCTTGCGCGGCACCCGTGAACGGCGCCGCCCCCGCAGAACTCGTTGTCAATACCAGCGAGCATATCGCTATTCCCAGCACTGTGCTCCAGTGCTGTAGTCCGCCCTGCCTTTTCCTCGTCCGTCCGATTCCTCGCATACTGTCCTTCTCGGAAAGACCCGCCGGAAATGGGCGGGCACTGGGGCACTGCCTGTTGGCACCGTGAATCTCCGGTCGGCGCGCGGCGAGCATTGTTGCATGCGTCCAGGACCGGGACAACACGAAGACGGGGACACATGGGAGAGGGGCTCTCAGGTCTTGTGCTCATCACCGTCGAGTTGGACACGAGGGAGACGGGCTGCGTCCCGACCGGACGCAGGGGCACACGTTCTACCAATTTTGGTAGCGACAAACGGTGGGCAGTCTTGCTAAAGAGGGCCTATAACTCTCCGTGCGCGCGTCCGCTCAGGGCACGGGCGCCGAGAGGAGAGCCCAACGCCTGAGAGGGAATGTGAAAGTGTGATCTGCCCCGTTTGCCCTGGCCAAAATTTTCAACATGAGACACTACCCAGAGTCGTTGTCCGAAAAGCGGAGGCAACGATTGAAGGAACGAGTCGCTCGGCCGTTGCTCCCCCCGCCGCGGTCTCACCTGAAGAGGCGCCATGTTTCATGACAAAGAGGCTTTCGTGTTTGACCTGGAGGGGGTCTTCTACGCCGGCAACGAGGTGCTGCCCGGCGGTGTGGACGTGCTGCGTATCCTCCAGGCCAGGAATCTGCCCCATCGCTTCGTCACGAATATCAGCCGCGCCCCAGCGGCGGCTATCCGCGCCCACATGGCGGGCCTAGGGTTGGATCCGGGGGAGCATCGCATCGTGGCTGCCCTGGATCGTGTGGGCCGGTTTTTGCGGCGGCACTACGGATCGGGCCGGGCATATGTGCTCGGAGCGGACTCGCTCAAGAGCGTGATTGCGGCGGCGGGGTTTGAGATCCTCCACCCCGATGAGGAGGGCAAGGCGGATCTCGTCGTCGTCGGGACTGACGAAAACATCACCTACCAGACGCTGAGTGCCGCCGCCCGGGCGGTGAGTCGAGGTGCCCACTTTGTTGCCATGAACCCCGACGTGCGTCTGCCGCGCGAGGACGGCACGTTTTCGCTAGGCGGGGGCGCGTTGGTAGCCGCCGTCCATGCCGCAGCGGGGCGGGAGCCCGTCATGTTCGGTAAACCGGCCTCTTTCCTGTTCGAGGAGGCCCTGCGGGAACTGGGCGTTGACGCGCCGCGAGCCGTCATGGTCGGCGATAGCCTACGGACCGACATTGTGGGGGGCCACAATGCTGGTATGGCCACGGTATGGGTGAATCGCTGGGGAGTGGTCGCGGGCGATCCCGCCGTCACAGCGGACCTGGAGGTCAAGACGGTTGCCGAACTGATTCCGCATCTGCCGGGCGGGTAGCGAGGTACGCGATGGACGAAGTTCCCGAAGTGTTCCACGGTCTGCTCCGGTACAACGCCTTGACGTTTCATGAGGGGCTCGCAGGAGCCTTCGTGCTGGGGTATCGCTTGGAAGATCGGCCGGAGGACCCATGGACGGCGCGGTTCACGGCGTTCAAGTTTGACGCCGACGCTGTCTCACTGCGCGGCGGCACCACGCTGATGGCGCACGTCGCCCCCCTCATGGTGGACGCGCTGGGCTTGACCCGCCACCGCACTGTCTTCGCCGCCGCCTTGCGCTCCGGGGAAACGTCAGCGGCGGCGGATGGTCCGCTGGCGGAGATGGCCCGCTGCTGCGCCGCCAGCGCCGGGTGCCGCTATCAGCCTGCCCTGTTGGCAAAGGACGCCCACTTGCCGACGGGCCGGGGGGGCCTCTCTCAAGAATTCCGCCTGCTCCTCATCGAGGATGCCCATTACCGCTCGGCTCTGATTGACGCGGACACGGTGTTCGTCGTGGACGACCTCATTGCGACCGGCAAAACGCTCTCCTTGGCCGCAACGGCCATCCGGGACCGCAATCCCGGCGTCACCGTGTATGGCTTTGCCTTGGCCAAAACGGCCTGGCACAGTCTGATGCGCCACTGGCTGAACCTGGACATCTCCAACGCCCACATCCCCGCGCCGTGGGTCGCCATTTGGCGGGCGGCCTAGGGTCTGGACTCATAACCAGTAGAGGAGAATGGCGGCGAGGGTGACGGTGGC
>WTHE01000768.1 GCA_011523315.1 Candidatus Binatota bacterium | reverse complement strand
GTCCAGGACGGCGCCCATCAGGCGCTGGCGTCCGGCCGGTCGGCACACTGGACGCGGCGGACTACCCGGCCGGACGCCAGCGCCTGATGGGCGCCGTCCTGGACAGCTTCGGCCGGCTCGTGGCGGCGCACGAGCTGGTCATCGTCGAGGGGGCGGGCAGCCCGGCCGAGGTCAACCTGCGGGCTGGCGATATTGCCAACATGGGCTTCGCCCGGCGCGTGAACGCCCCGGTGTGTCTGGTCGGCGACATTGATCGCGGGGGCGTTATCGCGGCCCTGGTCGGCACCCAGGCCGTGCTCGACCCGGCGGACAGCGCCCTGATCGTCGGCTTTGCGGTCAACAAGTTCCGGGGTGAGCCGAGCCTGTTCGAGGCCGGCATTGCGGTCATTGAGCAGCGCACCGGCTGGCCGTGCTTTGGCCTCATCCCCTGGACTGCGGCCGCCTCGCGTCTGCCGGCCGAAGACGCCGTACCGCTGCCCCAGCTCTACCCGACACAGCCCGGACGGGTGCGGATCGCCGCCCCAATGCTGTCCCGCATCGCCAACTTTGACGACGCCGACCCTCTGCGCCTGGAGCCGCAGGTCGATTTCAGCTTTGTGCCGCCCAGACGACCGATTCCGCGTGACGTGGATGTCATCATCCTGTTCGGCACCAAATCGACCATCGGCGATCTGGCCTTTTTGCGCGCCCAGGGCTGGGAGCATGACATCATGGCCCACGTCAGAAGCGGCGGCCGGGTACTGGGGCTGTGCGGCGGATTCCAGATGCTGGGCCGTCGCGTCCACGATCCGGGCGGAGTGGACGGCCCGGGCGGATCGGTGGACGGGCTGGGCCTGTTCGAGCTTGATACCACGATGATTGCGGAGAAAACCGTCCGCCCGGCCCGAGGACGCTGCGTCCTGACCGACGCCCCGGTTGCCGGCTACGAGATCCACATGGGCCAATCCCAGGGATCGGCCCTGGAGCGGCCGCTGTTTCAGCTTGAGACCGGCGCCGACGGCGCGCGCAGCCAGGACGGGCGGCTCGAAGGCACCTACCTGCACGGTTTGTTCGCCAACGACGGCTACCGGCGCGCCTGGCTGGAGCGTATCCGCAGCCATACCGCCTCAACCCTGGACTACGAGGTCAGCGTCGAGACGGCTCTCGATGAGCTGGCCGACAGCCTGTCCGCAGCCCTGGACATCGATGCCCTGCTTGGGGCTGCGCGCAGCCCCGACCCGACCCGTTCGGACCGGCTATCTGCCACAGAGACTTGATGCACCCCCTCAGGAGCCTTAGAATTAGCCCATGAAGAAAATGGACCAGAAGATCCGTTTTAATATCTGGTATGTGTTCATCGCCCTGTGGGGGGTGATTCTGCTGCACAACCTGTGGCTCCAGGCCACCCGGATCGAACAGATCCCCTACAGTCAGTTCCAGGCCTACCTTGACGAGGACCTGATCGAAGAAATCCGGGTCTCCAACAACTATATCCAGGGCACGCTGAAGCGGCCCCTGGAAGGCCAGCCGCAGCAGTTTGTGACCATTCGGGTCGAACCCGACCTGGCCGACAAACTGGCCTCCAGCGGGATCCGCTATGCCGGGGAAATCGAGACGACCTTTGTGCGCGATTTCCTGTCGTGGATCGTCCCGGTGCTGCTGTTCGTCGGCATCTGGCTGTTCTTCATGCGCCGCTTTGCCCAAAAACAGGGCCTGGGCGGCGGCTTCATGTCGATCGGCAAGAGCAAGGCCAAGGTCTACATGGAGCAGGACGTCAAGGTCACCTTTAATGACGTGGCCGGTGTGGACGAGGCCAAGATCGAACTCCAGGAGGTGATCGCCTTTTTGAAGACACCCGAAAAGTTCGCCCGGCTGGGCGGCAAGATTCCCAAGGGCATCCTGCTGGTCGGTCCGCCGGGCACGGGCAAGACCCTGCTGGCCAAAGCCGTGGCCGGTGAGGCCAGCGTACCCTTCTTTTCGATCAGCGGCTCGGAGTTCGTGGAGATGTTTGTCGGGGTGGGTGCGGCCCGGGTGCGCGACCTGTTTGTCCAGGCCAAGGAAAAGGCGCCGTGTATTATTTTCGTCGACGAGCTGGACGCCCTGGGCAAGGCGCGGGGCGTCGGTCCGGTCTCCCACGAAGAGCGCGAACAGACCCTCAACCAGCTGCTGGTCGAGATGGACGGCTTCGATCAACGCACCGGGGTAATCCTGATGGCCGCCACCAACCGGCCGGAGATTCTGGATCAGGCGCTGCTGCGGGCCGGACGCTTTGACCGCCACGTGGTAGTTGATCGGCCGGACAAGATCGGGCGGCTGGCGATTCTCAAGGTCCACTCCCGCAATGTGCAGCTCGACCCGGACGCCGACCTCGACGTGGTGGCGGCCATGACCCCCGGCTTTGCCGGGGCCGACCTGGCCAACATCATCAACGAAGCGGCCCTTCTCGCAGCGAGCAAGGACCTCAAGGCGGTGACGCTGGCCGAATTGGAAGAAGCACGCGACAAGGTACGCTGGGGACGTGAACGCCGCAGCCTCGCTCTCAGTGAGGAGGAGAAGAAAGTCACTGCTTACCACGAGGCCGGCCACGCCATCCTGCTCGCTATCCTCGAGCACACCGATCCGCTCCACAAAGTCACCATCATTCCGCGAGGACCCTATCTCGGGGCAGCCTTCCACCTTCCCGAGGATGACAAATAC
>WTHE01000187.1 GCA_011523315.1 Candidatus Binatota bacterium | reverse complement strand
CTGCGCGCCCACGGTTTCAGCGCCTACCTGGCCGGGGGCTGTGTCCGCGACCGGCTGCTGGGGCTGGAGGCCAAGGACTTTGATGTGGCGACCAGCGCCCAGGCCGAGCAGGTCCTGAGCCTGTTTCCACACGCCGTCCCGATTGGGGTGCAGTTCGGGGTTGTCCTGGTAACGAGCGGACAGCATGTGTGCGAGGTGGCGACTTTTCGCGCCGATGGCCGCTATGTCGACGGCCGCCACCCAACCAGCGTCCGATTCACCGACGCGCGGGAAGACGCCTTGAGACGCGACTTCACCATCAACGGCATGTTCTACGACACCGCTACGGAGCGGGTGCTTGACTATGTGGGCGGCCAACACGACATGGCCGAGCGGGTGATCCGGGCGATTGGCGATCCGTTCGCCCGTTTCAACGAGGATCACCTGCGCCTGCTCCGCGCGGTGCGGTTCGCCGCCCGGCTGGGATTTTCCATCGCCCCCGAGACCTTCGCCGCCATCCGACAACTCGCGCCGACAATCGCCACAATCGCCTGGGAACGTATCGGCGATGAGGTCGTCAAGCTCCTCACCCAGGGCGGAGCCCGGCGTGGTTTTCAGCTCTTGTCCGAGTCCGGCCTGCTGGCCATCGTCCTGCCCGAAATTGAGCGGCTGCGCGGGGTTGAGCAATCGCCGGACTTTCACCCTGAAGGGGATGTGTTCATCCATACCCTGCTGCTGCTGGCCGAACTGGACAAGCGGGGAGCGGAGAACCGGCCGAGTGAAGCCTTGGCTCTGGGCGCGCTGCTGCACGACGTGGCCAAGCCGCAGTGCCGCAACCAAAAGGGCCAGCGCATCACCTTTTATGGCCACTGCGAACAGGGAGCGGAGCAGGCCGTTGCCATCTGTCAACGGCTGAAACGTTCGCGCGCGGTGTGGCAGCGGGTGGCCTATCTGGTCGAGAACCACCTGCGCGCGCTCAACGCCCCGGCCATGCGCCCGGCCAAACTCAAGCGTTTTCTGCGTGAAGAGGGCATCGAAGAATTGCTGGAGCTGGTCCGCATTGATGCCCTGGCCTCGAGCGGCGACCTGCGTCCCTACGAATTCTGCCGTCGGCAGCAGGAAAGCCTGGGGCCGGCCCGCATCGCTCCGCCGCGTCTGCTGACCGGCCGCGACCTCATCGAACTTGGCCTGCGCCCCGGACCGCGCTTCAAAGACATTCTGACTGCGGTCGAGGACGCCCAGTTGGAGGGACGGCTGGCCAGCCGTGAGGCCGCACTGGAGTGGGTCCGGCAACACCTGGAGGTGAAACGCCCGTGAGGCCACCCGTGAGGAAGCGGTCTGCATTGTTGAGGAGATCCCCATGTCGCAAGCGTCCAAGCAAGAACCGATAGGCAAGGTCGGTGATGATGACCCTGGGAAGAGATCATCACCCACCTTGGGCAGCCAACACGCCCAGACGGACTCGTCAGCCCCGAGCGTTCCCGAACCGTCCTTTGCCGAGCAGGTGCGGACCCTGCTGCACCTGGGCCGAACGGGCACCCTGTCCAGCCTGTCCCGCAAACATCCCGGCTGGCCGTTCGGGTCGGTCATGCCGTATGCCCTCGACGACCACGGCCGTCCGGTGTTTTTGATCAGCGTGCTGGCGATGCACACCCAAAACCTCAAGACCGACCCGCACGCCAGCCTGCTGGTCAGCCAACCCGGCTGGACCGGCGATCCACTGGCCGGCGCACGAGCCACGCTGCTGGGTCAGGTCACGGCCCTGCCCGAGGCGGACCTGGAGACAAGCAGAGCGGGCTATCTGGCGCGCTATGAAAACGCGCGGGCCTGGGTCGATTTTGACGATTTCGGCTTCTATCGCATGGACGTGAGCGACGTGTACTATGTCGGCGGCTTCGGTGCCATGGGTTGGGTCGCCGCCGCCGATTACACCAGGGCCGAGTGGGACCCCCTGGCCGAGGTGGCAGCCGGGATTATTGAGCATATGAACGCTGACCACGCCGATGCCCTGCGGCTGTACTGCCGGGCCTACCGCGATATCGAAGCCGATTCGGCCGAGATGGTCGGGATCGACCGTTTGGGCTTTCGGCTGCGGGCGCGCAGCGGCAAACGGCTGCGCGGACTGCGGCTGGCCTTTCCCCACGAGGTCCGCAGCAGTCAAGAGGCGCGTAAGGTGCTGGTGGCCATGGTCCAGGAAGCGCGCCACACGCTCGCCTCAGACACAGACTGAGCTGCTTGCGCCTGAGAAAAATCTCTTCTTATCAAAAGGTACAGGTGAACGGATTATGTTACTTGACGATTTGGTAGGTCGTATCGAGCTGCTGCAAAAACGCATACGGTCGTACAGCGTGGCGCTGCGGGAAAACGAAACGCGCACCCGTATGGCGCTGATTGACCCGCTGCTGCACGCGCTAGGCTGGGACGTGTCCGACCCTGGGGTGGTCACGCCCGAGTACAGAGTGGGCAGTGGTTGGGCTGATTACGCGCTGCTGAGGCCCGATGGCTCGCACCCGGCAGCAACTGTGGAAGCCAAAAAGCTGGGCGAGGCGCTGGAGTCCCACCGGATGCAGATGCTCAATTACGCGAATGCCGCAGACATTGAGTATGCAGGGCTTACCGACGGCAACCACTGGGAACTGTACGCCGTCTTCCAACGGGGACGATTGGAAGAACGGCGGATACTGGAGGTCTCCATCGCC
>WTHE01000035.1 GCA_011523315.1 Candidatus Binatota bacterium | reverse complement strand
GAGGAAAACGACCGCGAGGCGCTTCGCGACGTTCGGTGACGTGCAGGAGGAGCCGCTGACGCCTACCCCTGCAGAAGCCGGTTCGCCGCCTGCTCCAGGTGCTCCAGCGTCCAGCACTCCAGAACGTCGTCGCAGTAAGGCGCGTACACACCGATAATCGAATCTCCTGTATCCCACTCGCGGCGCGGCTCCGGGTTGAGCCACAAAATCCGGCGGCTGCGCTGGCGAATTTCCTCCAGCGTCCAGAATTGCGCGTCAAAGGCATTGTTGCGCGCATCGCCCAGAATCACCACCACCGTCTCGCGCGTCAATTCATCCAGGTAATCGCGGTAGAACTGGTAGAAGGCACGCCCAAAGTCGCTGAATCCGAAGAGGTTGAGGTTCGGATACTGGCGCAGGGTCTTGAGGTCCTGGGGAAAGCGCATGCGGCGGAACAGGTCGGTCACCTCGACGATGCTGTTGACGAACACCAGGCTGCGCACCTGGCTGAACTCGGACTGCAGGGTGTGCACCAGCTTCGGCAGAAACGTGGACACCTGCCACACCGAGCCGGACACGTCGCACAGCACCATAAGCCGCAGTTTGGTGTGCTTGCGGCGGCGGTGCAGCAGGGTGAAGGGAATCTCGGTGCCGCTGCGCAATCCCCGCAGCACGGTGCCCCGCAAGTCGACCCGCCCGTGACGGGCGCGACGGTATCGGAGGGCGCGGCGGGTCAGCAGTTGAACGGCCAGGCGCTCGACCTGGTGGTACATGTCCTCCAGCCGGTCGGGCGGAAACGGGCGGTCAATCCGCGTCTGGAGCGCCTGTACGCCGGTTTTCTCCGTCTGCACCACCACCGGACCTAAGGGCGCCTTCAGTTGCTGTTGCCAGGCCCGCTCCAGGGCGTCCAGCCTTGCCTGAGTTTGCACCTCCAACGGATCGACGGACGGCTGCCCCGTGGATTGGTGCAAGGCGCGCAGGGATGGCGGGGAGTTCGGAAGTCCGCCGTTGTGGCCGGCGTGCGGCGCCGGCCGTTTGCCGGCCTCGTTGCCGCTCTGGTGTTGATGTTTGTCCCGTCGCCGCTTGCGCCGCCGCGGCACGGTGAAG
This sequence comes from Candidatus Binatota bacterium, assembly GCA_011523315.1. Lineage (GTDB taxonomy): Bacteria > Desulfobacterota > Binatia > Bin18 > Bin18 > JAAXHF01. The sequence continues at coordinate 1,594 of WTHE01000035.1, read as the reverse complement.
AAGCGCTGGAACAGGCTGTCGAACAGGGCGAAATCGCGCTGCGACTTGACCAGCACCGTACGCAGGCTGAGGCGCAGCAGCTCGCGGTCGTCCAGGCCAACGTGGCCAACACTTTGCAGGGCTTCGAGGCTCTCGGCCACGGACACGCGCAGCCCCTGCTCGCGCAGCAGGCGCACGAAGGCGAGAAGGCGGGGCGTCATCGCTTTACGTCTTGCAACACGCGGGCAATGTCGTCTTTGTCCTTGAGCAGGAGGTTGAGCGTATTGACGATAAGCTGGCGGGACAGCACGTTGGCACCGAGCACCACGAGCGCCAGCGCCCAATCCAGAGTTTCGCTGATGCTGGGCGTTTTGCGCAACTGGAGCTTTCGCACGCGCTGGATGAACTGCACGATGTGAGTGGCCAGATGGTCGTCGATGCCGGGCACCTTGCGCTGCACGATCTGCAGTTCGAGGTCAAAGGTGGGCTGGTCGATGTAGAGGTAAAAGCAGCGCCGCTTGAGGGCTTCCGAGAGGCTGCGGGTGGCGTTGCTGGTAAGCAGAACATGCGGCCTCTGATGGGCGCGCAGGGTACCGATTTCCGGAATGCTGACCTGGAAATCGCTGAGGATTTCGAGCAGGAACGCCTCAAATTCCTGATCGGCGCGGTCAATCTCGTCGATCAACAGAACCGTAGGGCGCGGCGACACGATGGCCTGCAGGAGCGGCCGCGGCAACAAAAAATGGCGCGAAAAGAAGGCGCTCTCCTGATTCTGCAGGTGCGCCACCGCCTCGTTCAGGGAATTGGCGTGCGCCAGCAGGCTGCCCAGCCGCTCTTTGAGCATTTGCACGTAGAGCAACTGCTTGCTGTATTCCCACTCGTACAACGCCTTCGTTTCGTCCAATCCCTCGTAGCACTGCAGGCGAATGAGCTCGCGCCCGGTGGTATCCGCCAGCACCTTCGCCAGTTCCGTCTTGCCCACCCCGGGCGGCCCTTCGATGAGCAGCGGCCGCTGCAACTGCGTCATCAGATAAACGGCCGTCGCAACCTCCTTGCCGCACACATAATTGGCGCCGCCGAACAGCTCAATAACGCTGTCGACGGAAGCCAGCTTCGGGGCTTCAGAGGGTACGGATAGGGGACGTGCGGTAACCAAAACGTTCTCCTGGAAAACCCTTAATCGAAAGCCCGAAAGACCAGCGAGGCGTTGGTGCCCCCGAAACCGAAGGCGTTGGACATGGCGACGCGCAAGGCAGCCTGCCGGGCGTCGTTGGGTACATAGTCCAGGTCGCATTGCGGGTCCGGGTGCTCGTAATTGATGGTTGGCGGAACGAGGCCCTGACGCAGGGCCAGAATCGTGAAAATCGACTCGATCGCCCCGGCGGCGCCCAACATGTGGCCGGTCATGGATTTGGTGGCGCTGATCGGCAGCGAATAGGCGCGGTCCTTGAAAACGGACTTGATGGCCACGGTCTCCGACACGTCGCCAACCGGCGTCGACGTGGCGTGCGCGTTGACGTAATCCACCGCATCGGCCGACAGCCCGGCGTCCTGCAGGGCGGCGGCCATGCAGGCGGCGGCACCGGCGCCGTCCGGCGGCGGCGCGGTGATGTGA
>WTHE01000600.1 GCA_011523315.1 Candidatus Binatota bacterium | reverse complement strand
AGAGGACCCAGGGCGACGGCAAGTACGACCCGGCCAACCCGGACGATCCGCTGGCCCCCAAGCGCGACGCGGTGCGCGGCTGTAGCTCCAAGCGCTGGAACCATCTGTTCACCCTGGCGTTTGCCGGCAACGGCTACTTTCGGGGCAAGCTGGAAGGCCGCAACGCGGTAGCCTGGGAACCGCGCGGTTCGCACGTCCTGCTGTTCTCGCAGTGGTGGTGGCGTGAACTGCGCAGCATGCCGCTCGACCTGTCGTTCGGCACAGCCTGGTTCTTGGGTAGCCAGAACAGCAATTCGTGGTCGGCCCTCAACTACCTGGCCAACCAGGATATGGTCTGGATGGAGTTCACCTACTACCTCATCTAGGTAGCACGAACCCAGGCGGGCGGGAGCACTTCCCGCTCGCCTGTACCACTTTTGACCCGCTGAACCTCACTTCCCCCTCAATTTCCATGACCATATTCGAACCGCTCTCCATCGTTGTCCGTGTTGTCCAGACCGGCAATTCTCTTTCCCCGTGAACCCTTGACTTTTACAGAAAAACCGTGCAAAGGACGGAGGGCATACCGCCCTACCGGGGATCAATACACTCGCACCATCTCAAAGGAGGTCACAGACGATGGATACGCATAGGGCCGGCAGTGCCCGCACACGTCTGAGTTTCTTTGCCCTAGCCGTCGTACTCGGTCTTGGGCTCGCCGGCTGTGAACGGGACTATGGCGAAGAATTTGTGGAGAACATGGTCAGCCGCACCGACAAGTTCTTCGATGTTGCCCACGCCACGGGCGATACCTTTGTCATCGTCGGCTACAACGGTCGTATCATCCGCTCCGAGGACGCCGGCGAAACCTGGACGGAGATCGAGTCGCCTGCGGAATGGGCGCTCACCCAGGTCCAATTCATCGACGATACAGGCTGGGCGGTCGGTCACTACGGTACCGTGCTCCACTCGGGCGACAGCGGCAAAACCTGGACCCAGCAGCAGTCGGAGACCGAGAAAACCCTGTTCTCTGTCTCTTTTGTCGATGAGCTGCACGGCTGGGCGAGCGGTGACGAATCGACAGTCATCTCGACGGATAACGGCGGGGAATCCTGGACGTACAAGCGCATCGAAGTGTCCGAGGTCGGTCTCAACGACGATATGCGGCTGGCCGTCCCTGATATCATGTACTACGGCGTCCACTTTGTTGACGCCCAGCACGGCTGGATGGTCGGTGAGTACGGCAACGTCCGCAACACCACCGATGGCGGTCAGACCTGGGGCTCCCAGCACGGCAGCCTGCTCGATTCGTTAAGAAGGATGGGCGTGGCAGCCTCGGATGTGATGTCGCTGGCAGCCTTCTTCCGCGTCCACTTTACCGACCAGAATAACGGCATCATCGTTGGTGGCGCCGGCGCGGTCGCCTCTACCACCGACGGCGGTCAGACCTGGAACTGGATCTCTCGAGAGGGGACGCACGCCGATCTCCCGAACACACCGATCTACGACCTCGTCCAGCCAGATTCCGACGGCGACATGGTGCTCGTCGGCTCGAACGGCCTGGTGCTGAACTCCGAAAATAACGGCGACAACTGGACACCGGCAACCACCGATGCCGACGTGTTTACCTGGTTAAACGGGGTTGATATCGCAGAGAGCGGCAAAGGCGTGATGGTCGGCGGAAAGGGGAGTATCCTGCTGACCAGCGACTTTGGCAAAACGTGGCGTCCGATTAAAGACCAGTAAAAGGAGACCCCCATGGCTGATGAAACGAACACCCCGGAACAGGGAAACGTTTCCCACGCGTTTGAGGAAAAACCCGCCCTCTATCGCCTCGGCGAAGGGCTTATTCGGCTCCGTTTGCCGATTACCGTTGCCGTCGCTCTCCTGACCGGCTTCATGGCCTATCATGCCTCAAAGATAGAAATGTTCACCCAGTTCAGCAACCTGCTGCCCTACCAGCACCCCTGGATTCAGATCCACTTCCGCTTTGCCGAGCAGTTTGGGGGCGCCAACAACGTCAACATCATGCTCAAGGTCAATGAAGGCGATGTCTTTACCCAAGATCTGCTGACCAAGATCTATGACATGACCCAGGCGATTGACCGGGTGTCGGGGGTAAACCACGACCAGATTGAGTCGATCGGTCACCGCACCACCCGCTATCTCACCGTCCTGGGAGGAACGATCGCCACCCCACCGGTCATGCGCCGCCCACCCAAGACCGACGCCGAGGTCAACGAGATCAAGGAGATTTGTTATAACGACGAATCCATCTATGGCCAGCTCGTCTCGCTGAACGGCAGGGCACTGCTGATCAAGGCCAATTTCATTGAGGGCCGTCTCGACTACAAGGAGATCTTCGATCAAATTGCCCGGACGGTCAAAGAACCGTTTGAAACCGAAAACCACGAGATCTACGTCGCCGGCGAGCCACAGCTGTACGGCTGGATCTACTATTACGCCAACGAGGTGTTCTACGTCTTTCTGGCCGCAACCGTAGTGTGTTGGATCCTGCTGTACCTGTACTTCCACGACTGGCGGGGTGCCCTACGGCCGACCATCACCGGTATTCTCTCGGCCTTCTGGGGCTTGGGGATCCAGTCCATGATGGGTTTTGCCATGGACCCCCTGGCCCTGGTGATTCCCTTCTTTGTCACGGCGCGGGCGATCAGTCACTCGGTCCAGATGCACGAGCGCTACTATGAGGAGTACCGGCGCTGTAACTGGAATAAGGAACAGGCTATCGTCTCAGCCTTTGCCGAGCTGTTCGTACCGACCCTGAGCGGTATCATCACCGACTCGCTGGGCATGCTGGTGATCATCATCGTTCCGGTGGTCATTCTACAGCGGATCGCCATTTCGGCCTCCATCTGGGTCGCCTCGGTGGCGATCAGTGAGCTGCTGCTCAACCCGGTCGTCTACTACTACCTCAGAGCCCCTGACAGACAAAAAGTCATTAAACGAGAGGAGGGCTGGTTCCAAAATCTGATTGGCGCATGCGCAGCCTGGATTGTGGTTCCTCGCAACGCCAGGACGGTCATCGTGTTTTGGGTGATCGCCTTTCTGCTGGCCATGACCCAGGTCCGCCACCTGACCATCGGCGATCCGAGCGCCAGCACTCCGCTGCTGCACCTGAATTCTCCCTATAACCAGGCTCACCTCGAAATTCAGCGGTTCTTCGGCGGCATTGAACCCTTGATTATCGTGCTCGAAGGCCGGGACAAGGATGTCCTCAAAGATCCCACCCTGCTGCGCAATATGGAGAGCTTCCAGCGCTACATGGAGCGGGATAAAGATATTGGCTACAGCTTCTCGCTGGCCGATATCATTCAGTCGATCAATATGACGTTCTACGATATGCAGCCGCGCTGGGGTGTAATTCCGCAGGAACGCCAAAAAGTCAGCGCGCTGTTCTTCTTCTTCTTCGCCGGCGCACCGCCGGGCGAAACCGGGCGCTTCCTCGACCCGAGTTATACCACCACCCGGGTGACCTTCTACTGCGCCAATCACCAGGGCGACAATATCGCCCGGATCATGCACTTCGTGCAGCAGTATGTGGACGATAATCCGCTCGATACCGCCGACTATCGCCTGGCCGGCGGCCTGATCGGGGTGACCGCAGCGGCCAACGAGGAGATTCTGAGAAACGATATTCTGATGCAGCTCCTGGGCTTCGGCACGATCTTCCTGATCGTGATGTTTACCTACCGCTCGCCGGTGGCCTCGCTGGTGATGATGACCGGCCTGTTCCTGGCCAACGGTGTTGTGCACGCCTATATGGGCTTCCGCAACATCGGGATTAACCTCCAGTCGCTACCGATTGTGACGGTCGGGGTCGGTTTCGGTATTGACTACGGCCTGTATATCGTGAGTCGGGCGGTCGAAGAGTACAACGGCCCGACCGTGGCCAAGTCGATGGAGGAATATTCGGCCGGCAAGGACCTCAGCGAAACAGAGATCGAGTCGTACCGGGTCAGCGAATCGGTCCGCATGGGGCTGCACACGGCGGGTAAGGCGGTCGCCTTTACGGCTGCCACCCTGATCACCGCGACCATGCTGTGGGCCTTTGCCAGCATCCGTTTCTGTTCCGAAATGGGTCTGTTGCTGGCGCTGTGGATGGGCATCAGCTTCTTTGGCGCGTGTACCTTCGTGCCGGCCGCGCTGGTGCTGTGGAGACCGAAGTTCTTCCTGCGCGCGGCCAGAGAAGGCATTATCGCCTAAGCCGACAGACAAGCTATACGCCGCGGGGCGGGCATGCATTCCAGCATTCGCCGTCTGCGCGTATAGATTGGATGTCGTGACCATCAGACGGTAGGGGCGGGTTTGAAACCCGCCCCTACTTTTTTGTTCTGGAAAAATATGGGAAGATGCCCCGTCTTCATACCCACAAGGAGGGCAGTCGTATGGCAAGTGTCGATGGAGGAGTGCTGATTGGTCGCATCCTCAAAGAGCAAAACGTAAAATACATGTTCGCCGTCAACGGCGGACACACCTTCCCCATTCTGGCCAACCTGCGCGATAACGACATCAAGCTGATCCACATGCGCCACGAACAGGCCACGGCGTATGCGGCCGACGCCTATGCCCGGGTCACCGGCGAGCCGGGCGTGTGTTGCGTGACCGCCGGCTGCGGTCTGACCAACGCCGTGACCGGACTGTGCGGAGCGGCCCTGACCAACAGCTCGGTGGTGTGTCTGTCCGGCCAGCACCCGACGACCGAGGACTACATCGGCTCGTTTCAGGAAGCCTACGGCTCGGATGTCGTCAGCTCGTTCGCCAAGTTCGGCAAGCGTGTCCTGGACTGGACAACGATTGAGGTTGACCTGCGCCAGGCCTTCCGCGAGGCAAAGAATCCGCCCCAGGGCGTTTCCATGCTGGAAATCCCGACCAACATCCTGTACCAGACCGACGACGAGACCAAACAGCGTCGGGGGGCCAAGATCTACGACACCGATGCCATTCGCTCACAGGGCGACCCGCGCAGCATCGAAAAGACGGCCGAACTGCTGTTCTCGGCTCAGCGTCCGCTGATTGCCGGGGGTGACGGGATCTTCTGGTCCGATGCCCAGGAAGAACTCAAAGAGCTGGCCGAGCTGACCAGCACGCCGGTCTACTGCCGCCGGGCCGGTCAGGGCGCCCTGGACGAAGACAGTCCCCTGGCCATCCGTGGGGCGTGGAAGAAACCCTTTACCGGCAACGCCGATGTGGTGCTGGCGGTCGGCTTTCGTTTCTGGAGCGGCGAAAAATTCGGTGAACCGCCGACCTGGACGGATAAGGCCACCTATATCCAGGTCGATACCGACCCGCAGCGCGTGGGCTGGCACGTTCCGGCCGAGGTCGGTATTGTCGGCGACCCCAAGCTCGTCCTGCGTCAGATTATCGACGCCATCAAGGCTATGCAGCTCGACTTCAGCGCCAAGCGCGAAAGCCCGTGGCTGCAACAGATGGTCGAGGTACGCCAGAACTACGAACGCATGATCGGCGAACGGGCGGCCAAGACGCATGATGATGTTCCGATTCACCCCGACCGGCTGACCAAGGACCTGATCTCGGTCATTGACAAGGACGCCACCCTGATCATCGACAGCTTCACCCTCAGCGGCTACACCAGCCAGTGGTTCACCGCCCATACCACCGGACAAATCGTGGACGCCGGCCCGCTGGCTCCGGTCGGACACGGGGTCGGCATGGGGATCGGGGCGCAGCTCGGCCGACCGGGCAAACAGGTCATTGTCGTCTCGGGCGACGGCGGTCTGGGCATTGGCGGCATGGATATGGAAACCGCCGCCAAATACGACATCCCGATCATCTGCCTGCTGTGGAACAACAGCTCGTGGGGCCCGAGTTTCGAGCAGATGCCGCTGCTCAAGGGCCGGACCGATCCGTTCGATATGGTGCCCAATATCCGCTACGACAAGGTGTTCGAGCCGATGGGGGTGCATACCGAGCACGCCGAGACCCCGGACGAGATCATCCCCGCCCTAGAGCGGGCGCTCAAATCCGGCAAGACCTCACTCATCAACGTGCTGGGCGATAAGCGCTTCGGCCATCCGTCGCTGGGCGGCAACCTGCTGGGCTCAACCCAGGTCTAACGGACCTGATAGGTCTGATATGGTGCCTAGAGACGCCCCATCCGGGCGTCTCTAGGTATCTTTTGGCCAGGCTTTCTTGAGCACGATCTCGATCTCATCCAGCGGCGACAGGCCGCGATTGCGGAGGTGGCAGGTCCAGCCCTCAAACGTCCGCAGGTAGGACACGACGTGGCGGATCAAGCCCGGCTTGATCCCGACTTCCCACTCGTCCAGCCACTCATCACCCTCAAAATCCTCATCGTCCCAGGCTTCGACCGGGATATCCGCGCTCAGGGAAAAGCGCAGGCGAAACGTCCGTTCTTCAGTGTCCGGCACGACCCCCTCCTACTCGCTCTCCAACTCGCGTTTTGCCTCCAGCAGGCGTCTTTTCTGGTCCTGGTCGAGCTGAGGATAGCGCAGGGGCAGCGCCCCGAGCCGAGCCGCGACAATATCGGCAACCAGGGCTCGGGCATACCATTTGTTGTCGGCCGGAACGATATACCAGGGCGCCCAGTCAGTGCTGGTATGGGCCAGCATATCCTCATACGCCTGTCGGTAGTCCTTCCAGTGTCGCCGTTCATGAATATCAGCGTCGGAGAACTTCCAGTGTTTTTCGGGTTCGGTCAGCCGAGCCAGAAAGCGCTTTTTTTGTTCCTCTTTTGACAGGTGCAAATAGAACTTGAGGATGTGGGTGGCGCTGCGCACCAGGCCCTTTTCAAAGCTGTTGATGTCGTCAAAGCGCAGCTGCCAGATGTCCTCTCCGGGCTGGCCGGGCGGGAAGCGCTGAGCGTCGAGAAACTTTGGGTGCACCCGCACGATCAAGACCTCTTCGTAATACGAGCGGTTGAACACACTGATCTGGCCCTTGGCCGGCAGGTAGCGGCTCGGCCGCCACAAGAAGTGGTGCCGGACCTCCTCTTCGTTGGGCGCCGCAAAGCTGTGGACCACACAGCCCTGGGGGTTCACACCTGAAAACACGTGCCGAACCAGACCATCCTTGCCCGAGGCGTCGGGTCCTTGCAGGATAATGAGGAAAGCGTATTCGGCACTCGCCCATAGGACGCGCTGGGATTCTGTCAGGTCTGCAATATTCTCGCGCAGGGCCGTGCGCGCCTCGGACTTGTTCTTGAATTCGGGGCCGGCTTTTGTCCGGTAGTCGTTCAGGCGAACCTTGTGGCCCGGCCTGACGAGATACGGGCTGTGATCAAAGTGCTGTGCGGCAGGCATACGGCTCTCTCCGAAGGGGAACGATGATCTCTTCTCGATTCAGCGGATTATCATCGTTCTCCTTTGCTGGGTGGTGCTCGGTGGACTCGCCCTGAGAGTGCCATGAGGAGCGAATTTGTCAAACACGGTGAACGATGAGGACCAGCTTTGTCGTCGTTCACCGTGATGCCGTGGGACTTGCCCTCAACCAGGAGAGATGGCAGGCTGGCCCCATGCAGACAAGAGGTGTGAAGCTCAAGGCTGCGTTGTGGTTGCTCGTCCTGAGCGTCGGACTCGGCCTGTTCAGCCCGGCCTTTGCCACCGATGAGCAGCGCGCTCGGGAGATTGTGGACCGGGTTGACCGCCTGCTGCGGGGCGATTCGAGCCGGGGGATTGTGACCATGCAGATTGTGACCGAAAACTGGCAGCGCAGCCTGACCATGCAGATCCTGTCGCAGGGCACCCAGAACGCCTTGGTGCGGATACAGCAGCCCAAAAAGGAAGCCGGCACGGCCACCCTGAAAGTCGACAACAATATCTGGAACTATCTGCCCAAGGTCAGTCGGACGATTAAAATTCCCAGCTCGATGATGATGGCCTCCTGGATGGGCAGCCATTTCACCAATGACGATCTGGTCAAAGACAGCCAGCTCGTGCGTGACTATTTTCTGAAAATCGCCTTTGAGGGCGACCGGGATGGCGCCCCGGTGTATGAATTTTTGCTCACCCCCCGACCTGAAGCGCCGGTGGTGTGGGGGAAAATCGAGCTTGAAGTGCGTCAGGACGACCTGATGCCGACCTGGCAGCGCTATTACGACGAGGACGGGACGCTGATGCGCGAACTGCGGTTCTCGGCCTACACCAGCCTGGGCGGCCGCCTGGTGCCGGCCCGTATGGTCATGCAGCCCCAGGACAAGCCCCAGGAACAGACCGTCATTGTGTACGACGACCTGGAGTTCGACATTCCGATTGCGGCCGACACCTTTTCCCTGCGCAACCTGGAACGATAGCGGTGAGCATCCGACTCGTGCAGCTGGCCTGGCGCAACCTGTGGCGCAACCCGCGGCGCACCTTCATCAGCGTCACGGCGATCGCCCTGGGCTATGCCATGCTGCTGCTGTTCGCCTGCCTGCTGCACGGCCTGAGCCGGCAGATGATCGACAACGGCACGCGCATGGGCCTATCGCATATGCAGGTCCACGCCCCGGACTATTACCCCGACCGCTCGCTCCACCATACGCTGGGGGGACGGACGGGAACCGAGCTTGACGGGCTGCTGACGGCTCTGACCACCCAGCCCCAGGTCCTGGCCGCCGCCCCGCGGGTGTACGGCTATGGTCTGGTGAGCGGCGCCGACCACTCGGCCGGGGCCGACCTGCTCGGCATCGATCCGACCCGCGAGCAACAGATTTCGCGTTTTCACACTCGTCTGACCAGCGGCCGCTTTCTCAATCCGCAGGCCACGGACGGCGCCAATGAGGTCGTGCTGGGCGAGAAGCTGGCCAGTACCATTGCCGTCGAGCCCGGCAGCGAGATCATCCTGCTCACCCAGGCTGCGGACGGCTCGATGGGTAACGACTTGTACACCGTGGTCGGTATTCTGCGGACCGGGTCTGAGGCCATCGACCGTAACACCGTGCTGATGCCCCTGGCCGCAAGCCAGGAGCTGCTGAGCCTGACGGCCAACCGGATTCATGAAATCGGCGTGCTGACCACCACCGCAGACATGGCCAGCGCGGTTGCCGGCCGACTCGAAAGCCAACTCGGCGGGACGCTGCCAATCCGGGTGCGGGCCTGGCCCGAACTGTCTCCGGCCCTGGCCGACTATGTCCAAATGAGCGAAGGCTCAAACACCTTTCTTTTTGCGGTTGTCTTCCTCGTCGCCATCATCGGGGTGATGAACACCATGCTGATGGCGGTGTTTGAACGAACCCGCGAGTGTGGCGTGCTCATGGCCCTGGGGCTCCGGCCGATGTCGATGACTCTGCTGATTGTACTTGAGGCCAGTCTGCTGGCCGGGGTGAGTGTTGCCCTGGGAGTCGGTCTTGGTGGGCCGCTGGTGTGGTATCTCCAGACCTATGGGCTTGATTTACGCACCGTGATGGGAGAGCTGTCCATGGCCGGTGTCGTCCTCGACCCCATCTGGTACGGCCAACACGACTTCCCCACCTATCTGCGGGCCGCGCTGGGGCTGGCGCTGGTGGCCGTAGTATCGGCGCTGTATCCGGCTATTCGAGCGGCGCGCTTCCGGCCGGTCGAGGCCATGCGACGGGTGTGAGCTATGCGACGAGCCTCTCTGCTCTTGAGCCTGGCCTGGCGCAACCTGTGGCGACACGCGCGGCGGACCATGCTGACCGTCCTGGCGCTTGGCCTGGGGCTGGGTCTCTTGCTCCTGTCGCTGGGGCTGGGTGACGGCGGCCACGAACAGATGATCGTCAACGGCATCAAGCTGGGCGGCGGTCATGTGGTGATTCAGGCCGAGGGCTATCAGCACAGCCAGTCCCAGGATCTGCTCATTCCCGCCCACGTCGTCTCAGCCGTTGACCAGACCCTGGGCACCGACCGTGCCCTCCACAGCATTAACCCCCGTCTGCTGGCCTCGGGGCTGCTCAGTTCTGCGGCCAACGCCTCGGGTGTGGGCATTGTCGGCGTCCAGCCACACGCCGAGCAGATCGTCTCACTGATTCCGCAGCGCATGGTCGCCGGTTCGTATCTCGACGGCGAGCAGTCTTCAGGGCTTGTGGTCGGGGATGAGCTGGCCAAAAAGCTCAAGGTCCGGGTCGGCTCAAAAGTCGTCCTCATGGCCCAGGCCGTCCGTCCGCAGACGGATAGCCAGAACGGGGGCGGAGGAGAGATTCAGAGCGGTCTGTTCCGGGTCGTCGGCATCTTCCACACCGGTCTGCGCGAGCTGGACGCCTATCTGGTCCACCTCGCCCTGCCGGCAGCCCAGGCATTTCTGCAGGCGGACGATCAGCTCAGCCAGATCGCCGTTTTCCTGCATCAGGACAGCGCCACCGTGGCGGCGGCAGACGCCCTGCGAACCCAATTCACGCCGACTGAGATTGAAATTCTGACCTGGCGTCAAGCCCTGGCCGAGCTGGTCCGATTTGTCTGGCTCGACGACGCCTTCAACTATGTCATGAACGGCATGATCCTGGTCATGGTCAGCCTGGGCGTGCTGAACACCATGCTGATGTCTGTCCTGGAGCGGCGCTACGAACTCGGCGTGTGCGCTGCGGTCGGCCTCCAGCCGGCTCAGCTGTTGACCCTGGTCATGTATGAGTCGGTGCTCCTCATCCTGCTCAGCCTGACCCTGGGGCTGATCCTGGGGCTGGGCGGCCACTGGTATTTTGCGACCTATGGCCTGGATATGCGCGTCTTCACCGAGACCGACCTGCCGGTTGCGGGGACCGTCTTTGACCCGATCCTGTACTCCTCGCTGAGTACCGCACGGATCGTCTGGGCGGTCGGCATGGTCGGCGCGCTGGCCGTGCTGATGGCCGCCTACCCGGCCTGGAAAGCCGCCCGCACCGAGCTGCCCGGAGCGCTCCGAACCATGTAGGAACAGCCATGAGCGACTGGGCGGTCGAACTCAAAGACGTGACCCGAACCTACCGGACCGACGGCCTGGAGGTGCCCGCTTTACGAGGCGTTGATCTCCACATCGCCACGGACGAATTTCTGGCCATCGCCGGGCCGTCCGGCTCGGGCAAGACCACCCTGCTGAACATCATCGGTGGACTCGACCGGGCCGACAACGGACAGGTGCGGGTGGCCGGTCAGGATTTTCACGCCTTATCCAACAGCCGGCTGGCCCGTCTACGGCTCCAGCACATCGGCTTCGTGTTTCAGGCCTATAACCTGATCCCGGTCCTGACCGCCCGGGAGAACGCCGAGTTCACCCTGCTGCTCCAGGGGGTCTCCGAAGCGCAGCGGCGGAAGCGCATTGACCAGCTGTTTACCGAGATCGGCCTGAGTGGTCTCGAAGACCGGCGGCCCACCCAACTGTCCGGCGGTCAGCAGCAGCGGGTGGCCGTTGCCAGAGCCATGGCGACCCAGCCGGCCCTTATCCTGGCCGACGAGCCGACCGCCAACCTCGACTCGTCCACGGCCGCAGCCCTGCTGGATGTCATGGCGCAGCTCAACCACACCCACGGCACGACGTTCATCTTTTCCACCCACGACCCGCAGGTCATGGAACGCGCCCAGCGTCTCATCCGTTTGCGGGACGGTCGGATTGTGAGCGATGAGCGCCAGGCGAGCTCAGCATCCGAGTCATGACGGCCCGCCTGCGCTTCAGCCTGCTGGTCTGTGTGCTCGTCCACCTGAGCTTCCTCCCCGATGCCCGCGCCGTGTGGGATGACCCCGCCGACAGCCCGCTACGCCTGACCGGCTATGTCAAAACCCTGGCCCTGGGCCAGGAACCGGCCCTGCCCGGCCTGTCCGCTACGGCCACCGACCTCACCCGCGCGCGAGTGATGCTCGAAGGTGATATCGGTAGCTGGCTGAGCTGGACGGTCCACTACGAGCATGTCGGCATCATCAATCCGAGTGCGGAAACCCGGGCGGGTCTGTTTTCCGGCGACCGCCAAGCCAACAGCTCTTCCGTGTTGCCCTTTGACTGGACGGCCAGACACAACAGCGGCTTTGTGTGGCGTCATGCCTTGGACCGCGCCAACGTGCAGCTGAGCCTGCCTGCGGCCGATATCATTATTGGCCGTCAGGCTGTGTCCTGGGGGGTGGGCCGGGTGTGGACGCCGGCCGACCTGTTTGTGGCCTTCTCCCCAGTTGCCATCGACCAGGAGTTCAAGCCTGGCATAGACGCCTTCCGGGCCAAGGTTTCGCTGGGCCAGTTTTCCCAACTCGACGCCGTGTACGCCGCCTTTGATGAGAGCTTTCGGCACCACGCCATGGGGCTGCGCGGCCAGACCAGCGTGCGGGATTTCGACCTCGGCCTAATGGCCGGGCGGTTTTTCCACGACCTTGTGGTCGGTCCCTTCTTTGACGGCCAGCTGCGGGGAGTCGGCGTCCGGGGCGAGTTCACCTTTACCCGCAACAACGCCGGGCGGGTCTCCGAACGACGGACCTTCTTCCGGGCCGTCAGCAGCGTGGACTACCGTTTTCTCAACGGCCTGTACGGACTCCTGGAATACTATTACAACGGCTTTGGCCAGGCCGACGCAGCCTCGTACGTGCGCCTGGCGACCTCGCGACGCTTGGCCCGGGGCGAGATTTTCAACCTCGGCCAGCACTACCTCGGCGGCCTGCTCGACTATGAATTTCATCCCCTGGTCCGGGGCTTCCTGTTCGGCCAGTGGAATCTGCTCGATCTGAGCGGCCTGGTCGGCCCGCTCATCAGTGTGTCGATCAGCGATGAGGCCGACCTGCGACTGGGCGCCTATTTTCCGTGGGGCGCCCGCATTCGTGGCACACGCCTGCGGAGCGAGTACGGCCTGTATCCACGCATCTACTACGCCCAGCTGCGGCTGTATTTCTGACGCTGCCCTCCGTTCGATAAGGAAAACAGGCGACCGAAAGGAAAAGGCATAATCGCCTGACGCCGCCCGTCATACCGCAACACGTGACGTAGACCAGTCCCACGCAGTGTCGGAGGTGTTGCCTATCGGTCAATCAGAACCTATGTTGTGCCGCACAGCAATGGTGAGGCTGTGTCCAGGAAAAACATCACCGTTCTCGGGGAAGCACGACATTATGAGGAACAGACTTGATGCGATAACCCTCAAGGGGTTCAAAACCATTCAGTCG
>WTHE01000525.1 GCA_011523315.1 Candidatus Binatota bacterium | reverse complement strand
AGGTTTTTCCCTCAACAGAAACAGTGGCTTACAGTTCAAAATAGGACAGTACCCATGACTCACAGCGGTGGACGGGGTCCTACCAATTCTGGTAGGGACACGGGGGGCGCGGTGCACTATAACTCCCCCTAACAAGGTGGAGGAAGCCGAGTCCGCTGCCCCGGGACCCCTGACCGGAGCAGGAAGGCACTGGGGTATAGCTCTCAGGGGAGAGGGAAGGTGCTGTCCGATCAAAGTCGATTGCGTCAGGACAGTCCCGAACCGCTCTCGCAAAAGTAGGAGAAGAGGGGAGAGTCAGCAGCCGAACGAGGTCGGTGATGCGTGAGGGCGCAGAAGGGGGAAAGCCATGGCAGAACCTGGTGCGAGAAAAGAAGAAGGAGCAGACGCCTCAAATGAGTCGGGGGTGGCTGATGGCCTCCAGATGGCGCCCGAACTCATGCGTGACCTCGCCCATCGGGCGGCCGAGTTCTTAGTGGAACGGATCGAGCGTCTGCCCGAAGGAGATGCCTGGGAGGGAGATTTTCGGCAGGAGCTTGAGAAGCAACTGATGGAGGACCCGCCCGAGGTCGGCCGGCCGGCGGTAGAGGTTCTTGAACGGGTCGCGCGTAAGATCCTCCCGGTGGCGGTGCAGCACGACCACCCCCGTTTCTTCGGGTTTATTCCCTCCTCTCCCACGTGGCCCGGCGTGCTGGCCGACTTTCTGGCCGCCGGGTGGAACATCAACACGGTCACGTGGCTGGTTGCGAGCGGGCCGAGTCAGCTTGAGTTAGTCGTCATTGACTGGATTCGGCGCTGGCTCGGCTACCCCGAGAGCGCGGGCGGGCTTTTCACCAGCGGTGGCTCGGCGGCCAGCGTCGACGCCCTTGTCGCGGCGCGGGAAGCGGCCGGCTCTCCCGAGCGGGCGACCGTGTACATGAGCGACCAGAGCCATAGCGTGCTCAGCCGCGGGGCGATGATCATCGGCGTGCGACCGGAGTGCGTGCGCACGGTTCCAAGTGACGAGGACTTCCGCCTGGACATGGAGGCGCTTGTGCAAACCGTGGCCAAGGATCGCGCCGCAGGTTTCAATCCCATCGCCGTGTGCGCAAACGCCGGAGCGAGTAGCACCGGAGCTATCGATCCGCTGGGGGCGATGGCGGACTACTGCGAGGCGGAAGGCATCTGGCTGCACGCCGATGCCGCCTACGGTGGCTTTGCCATCGTGACCGAGGCCGGCAAAAGGCTCTTGGCCGGGATTGAGCGCGCCGATTCGATTGGGCTGGACGCCCACAAGTGGTTCTTCCAGCCCTACGAGGCGGGCTGCCTGCTGGTGAAGGACGGCCGCACGCTTGAGAACGTCTTCGCCCTCCACCACGACGTGCTCCAAGACTCGGTGTGGGGCGCGCACCATCCCAACTTCGCGGATCGCAGCCTGCAACTGAGCCGCTCGTTTCGGGCGCTGAAGGTCTGGATGTCGGTCCAGACCTTTGGGATGGCTGCGTTCCGACGCGCCGTCTCGCAGGGGATGGAGCTGGCCGCCCGGGCAGAAGCCTACGTCCGGGCGAGCCCGATCCTGGCCATCACGCATCCGGCCTCGCTGGGGATCGTGTGCTTTCGGATCACGCCGCCGGACGCCGACCTCGACGAGGCCGCCTTGGAAAAGATCAACAGGAATGTCTTGGCCCGTGTCTTTTGGGAAGACCCCGCGTTCGTTTCGTCGACGAGTCTGCGGGGGACATTCTCGCTGCGGCTGTGCATCCTCAACCACACCACGACCTGGGACGACGTGCACCAGACCCTGGAAGCCATCGAGCGGTTCGGGAGGGAAGCGCTGGCGAAAGGCAGAGAGGGGAGTGGGTGAGGAAGGGGACAGATGGCCCGTAAACCGGCAAACCTGATCTACGGAGTGGACGACACGCCGAGCCCCTCGGTCGTCTTTGTCCTTGGTCTGCAACACCTGGTTGTGGTCTGCGGTGCCTCGGTCTTCGCCGTCGCGATTGTCCGAGGGATAGGCGGCACCACGGGGCAAGCTGAGCTGCTGGTCCAAGTGTCCCTGCTCGTCGCCGGCCTAGGGACGATGTTGCAGGCCCTGCGCACCGGGCCGGTCGGCTCTGGCTACCTGTGTCCGCACGTGTGCGGCCCGTCCTACCTGCCGGCCTCCCTCCTGGCGGCCCAGACCGGCGGCCTGTCCCTCATGTTGGGGATGACCGTCCTCGCCGGGTGCTTCGAAGCGCTCTTTGCGCGGGTTCTGCCGCGCTTACGGGCGATCTTTCCGCCTGAGATCGTGGGACTCGTTGTGGTGATCGTTGGCTTATCGCTGCTCCCCATAGCAGTGTCGGGCTTTGTCGGGATCACGGCCACCGACCCGGTGTCAGAGGGCCGAGAACTCCTGGTCGCCGGCCTGACGCTGGTCGTTATGGTGGGGCTCAGCGTCTGGGGCCAGGGCGCCTGGCGCCTGTATGGTGTGCTGATCGGGCTGAGCGCTGGATATGGGACCGCCTATATGGGCGGCGTGCTGACCGCTCTCGATTTGCAATCCTTGCACGCGGCCCCCCTGTTCGCCGCTCCCAGTGTCGGGACGCTGGGCTGGTCCTTTGAGCTGACGCTCCTGGTCCCCCTCCTGCTGACCGGGCTCGCCTCCGCGCTGAAATCTGTTGGGGACCTGACGGTGTGCCAGAAAGCCAACGATGCGGAGTGGACACGGCCCAACA
>WTHE01000248.1 GCA_011523315.1 Candidatus Binatota bacterium | reverse complement strand
AGCCGGAGGCGTAACCTGACATCCCGTCCTTGTCGGATTACGCTCCGCTAATCCGCCCTACTACACCCTATCGTGAACCCTATCGTGAAGCGCACTAGGCTGGCTCCTGCTCAAGCCGTTTTGCTCAGCAGGCGCCGACGAATCTGGGTGTCCGTGGCCAGGTCGACTGCGGTCCAGGCCATGGCCAGCGAACCGTCGATCACCGCCTTGTCGGCGGCCGGGCTGACGCAGTGGGCGGTGAATTCGGGCTGGTGGTTGACGGCCGGCAGCGAGTCGATCCCAATCGCCGGATGGATTGACGGCAGGGCCAGCGAGACATTACCCATGTCGGTTGAGCCGGCCGCCCTTTCCAGGGAGGAGCCACGATCCGGGAAGCTGCGCCCCAGGGCTTCCGCGTTGCGCCGGTAGGTGGCCGCCATATCCGGGTCGTGGTGCATTTCGGCGTAGGGTTTCTCGTCGCCGACGATCTCCAAAGTCGCGCCGGTCGCCAGGGCGCCGGCTTCAAAACAGCGGCGGACTTTTTCCTGGATCTCGGCCAGATCGCCAATCGTCTTGGCCCGCACCATATAGCTGGCCCTGGTATGGGCCGGGATAACGTTCGGCGCGTCGCCGCCCTTGGTAATGATGCCGTGAATGCGGTCGCTGGAGCGGATGTGCTGGCGCAGCAGACCGATAGCCGTTTGGGCGACGGTCAGCGCGTCCGCAGCGTTGATGCCGCGCTCGGGAAACGCCGAGGCATGGGCCTCTTTGCCGGTGTAACACACGTCGAACATGGACGCGGCAATAATCGGAAACTCGACCACATCCAGCGGGGCCGGATGCACCATCATGGCCGCGTGCATGCCGCTGAAGCCGCCGCGCTCCAGGAGCTGGATCTTCCCGCCGCCGCCCTCCTCGGCCGGCGTGCCGATCACACTCACGGTGAGCCCGACCTCATCCGCGATCTTGGCGGCGGCAATGCCCGCCCCGACGCCCATGGCGGCAATGATGTTATGCCCGCAGGCGTGGCCGATCTCGGGCAGGCAGTCGTACTCGGCGCAGATGCCGATATGCAGCGGCCCGCTGCCGGCCCGGCCGACAAACGCAGTCGGGATATCACAAATGCCGGTCTCAACCTGAAAGCCGGAAGCGTCCAGGGTTTCGGACAGCCAGGCTGCGGCTTTTTCTTCTTCATAGCCCAGCTCCGGGTTGGCATGAATCCGATGGCTGAGGGCGAGCATATCGTCGCGCACGCTGTCAAAGCGTTCCTGGGCTGCGGATTTTGCGTCCATGGCGTCCTCCCGACTGGTGTCACAATGTGGGGCTGACGCTAGCACGCCGGGCTGATGACGGCAACAATTTTTTACCTGAGCCCGGTAGTGCGTCATTTTGAACTTCTCTCTTCGAGGCGGACGCTCCTGGTGCAGAAATCCCCCTGCGCTTCGCGCTTCCCCCTTTGACAAAGGGGGAGTAGGGGGGATTTTCCGCCACAGCAGCCCCCCTCGGAGTGGGCCGCTGTGGGTGAGACGGAGCAGTCATTCCCAAACTGACGCAGTACCCTGCGCCCGGTCCGTGTTGCAGTTCCGGCGGGCTTGTGATTTGAAATCGACAGCAAAGGAGGACCCCATGCAAACCCCCGGACTCTTGCTCATGAGCAATATGGCGCCCGGCAATATCGACACCCTGACCGACTACGCCAAACAGGCCGAAGCGATCGGTTTACGCAACTTTCTGGTCACCGAGTCGATGACCGACTCCCTGGCCCTGGCCCAGCATTTTGTCAGCCACACGGACAGGATTCAGGTCGGCACCGGCATCACCAACCTCTACCTGCGTCATCCTTTGCTGGCCGCCCTGCACGTGATGACGATTGACCAGCTGGCCCCCGGCCGCATGCTGCTCGGTCTGGGCACCAGCCACGTGCCGGTGAACGCGGCCTTCGGCATCAGCATGGACAAACCGCTGACCGCGCTGCGCGAGTACATCACCAGCCTGTCCAGGATTTTTCGCGGCGAGGATGAGGCGCTGGCGGCCATGGCCTCACGGGGTATTCCCGTGCCGCGTCCCAGCGGCAAGATTCCTATCTATGTGGCCGGCATCTCGCCCCGCAGCATCGGCGTAACCGGCGAGCTGGCCGACGGCAGCCTGCCGCTCAACTATGCCCCGCACGGTTTGCAGGAAGTGGTTGACGGCATCGGTCGGGGCGCCGAGCAGGCCGGCCGGTCCGCCGCCGACGTGCAGATTGCGTTGATCATGCACTGCTGTGTGTGCGACGACCAGGCGGTCGCCCTGCGCTCGGTCAAGCAGACCTTATCGTTCTACGGCCGTATGCCGTACTATAACCGCCTGTTTGTTCGTCAGGGCTACGAGACCGAAGCGGCCGGCATCGCCGCCGCCTGGGAGCAGAACGATCCGTCCGCCGCCGCAGCGGCCGTGTCTGACGACATGGCGACCCAGGTGGCAGCGCTCGGCTCGGCCCAGGCCTGCCGTGACAAGGTTGAAGAATTCGAGCGCGGCGGGGCGTCCTACGTGGTCCTGTATCCGACCGCGATTGATGGCGACTATGAGGCCGGCATCCGGGCCGTGCTCGACGCCTTTGGGAGCTGAGCCGATGGCCGCCCGTGCTGCCGCCGCCATCCAGGCCGCGCCCGCCGTCCGCATCGACCGCTGGCTGTGGGCCACCCGTCTGTATAAAAGTCGCTCGCTGGCCGCCGAAGCCTGCGACGGGGGCAAGGTCAAGGTCAACGGTCATACCGCCAAGCCCCACAAGCTGGTCCGGGCGGGCGATGCGGTCAGCGTCACCCATCCGGCCGGTCGCAAGGAGTTCACGGTCGTTGCCCTGGCCGAGCGGCGCGGGCCGGCGTCTGAGGCGCGCCAGCTGTACGAAGATCACTCGCCGCCGCCCCCGCCGCGCGAGGAGCGGAGTGTTTTCGTGCCGCCCCAGTTCCGGCCCCACGGAACGCGCCGGCCGACCAAGCGCGAGCGGCGCCAGATCGAGAAGCTGCGGGGACGGAGGTAGGCGTATGATCGATCTGCGCAGCGACACCGTGACCCTGCCCAGCCCGGCCATGCGCCAGGCCATCGCCCAGGCCGAGTTGGGCGACGATGTGATGGCCGAAGACCCCAGCGTCAACCGGCTCGAAGCCCTGGCCGCCGAGCTGCTGGGCAAGGAAGCCGCGCTGCTGGTGGCCAGCGGGACGATGGGCAATCTGGTTTCCATGCTGAGCCACTGCCGACGGGGCGCCGAGGTGATCGTCGGTGATGAGGCGCATATCTACCACTATGAGGCGGGTGGGGTGTCGGCGCTGGGCGGCTGCGTGTTTCACCCGGTGCCGACCGGGCGGTTCGGCGAGTTGGCCGTGGCCGATCTGGAGCGGGCTGTGCGACCGGCCGCCAGCGATATTCACGCCGCGCCGGCCGGGGTGGTGTGTCTCGAAAATACCCACAACCGCTGCGGCGGCACGGTCTTGTCGGCGTCGTATCTGGAGTCCGTCCGTAAGCTGGCCGACCGCTTCGAGCTGCCTGTGCATCTGGATGGCTCGCGGATTTTTAACGCGGCGGTCGCTCGGGGCTGTACGGTCGCGGAGCTGACCCGTCAGGTTGACTCGGTCCAGTTCTGTCTGTCCAAGGGCTTGGCCGCCCCGGTCGGGTCGCTGGTGTGTGGCCGGGCCGCATTCATTGCCCAGGCTCGGCGCTACCGCAAAATGCTGGGGGGTGGGATGCGGCAGGCCGGGATTATTGCCGCAGCCGGCATTGTGGCCCTGACCGACATGGTTGAACGCCTCGCAGAGGATCACGCCAACGCCCGGATTCTGGCCCACGGCCTGGCCGAGCTGCCCGGCCTGCGGCTGGACCTGGAAACCGTCCAGACCAATCTGGTGATCTTTCGGATTGCCGACGAACGGATTGACGAGACCGGGCTGGTCGCCCGGCTGGCCGAGGCCGGGGTCAGGATCGGTGACCTGGGCCGGGGGCGTTTGCGGGCGGTGACCCACTACGGGCTGACCCGGCAGCACATCCACGACGCCGTGCGGATTATCGGCGCGGTGTGGCAAGAGCTGAGCGGCTAGGGCAGGTCGGGCTATCAACGGCAGAGGAGGGAAGCGTATGCTCAAAGGCATTGACAATGTTGGCGTGGCGGTGACCGATCTGGCGCGTTCGGTCGCCTTTTATGAAAAGCTGGGGTTTCACAAGGGCGATGACTACGAGGCAGATGTCAAGGGCTGTACCATGAGTTCGGAGACCGCCGTGCTGTTTCTGTTTCAGACCAGGCATAGCCCCCAAGCCGTCGGGCGCGAGGCCAGCCTGGCCAATAATCCGCCCGGCCTGGATCATATCAGCTTCCTGGTTGACGACGTGAACCAGTCCTACGCCGAGTGCCGGGCGCGGGGCGTCAGCTTCCTGGGCGAACCCGAGGATCAGGACTGGGGCGCCCGGATTGCGGCCTTCAAAGACCCTGACGGGAATAATCTGTATCTGTTGCAGTATCTCTAGGAAAGGAGTCGTATATGCCGACTATTCACACCGTGACCGGGACGTGCACGCCCGAGGACCTGGGCTTTACCCTGATCCATGAACACCTGACGGCCGGATTTCCCGGCTGGGAGTTTGACAACGCCGGCTTTGACCGGCCGGGCGAAATGGCCCAGATCGTCGATAAGCTCAAGGAGATCAAAGATCTGGGAGTGACCTCGGTTGTCGATCCCTGCCCCATGGAGCTGGGGCGGGACCCCGAGTTCACCCTTGAGGCGGCCGAAAAGTCGGGCGTCCAGATCATCATGGCGACCGGCCTGTACAACGAGGCGCTGGGTATTCCGCCCCACTTCCGCAGCCTGGATGCCGACGCCATCGCCGAGGTCTACGAGCGTGAGCTGACCGAGGGGATGAACAGAACCGGGATCAAGCCGGGCATCATCAAGACCGCGACCGGCGGGATTCCGGGCATGACCGAAACCGCGACCGACATCGCCCCGTGCGAGGAAACCTGTCTGCGGGCCGCAGCCCGGGCTCACAAGGCAACCGGCGCCCCGATCCTGTGTCACAACGACGAACTCGGGCCGCTGGGCCGCCAGACGCTCGACGTGTTTGAAGAGGAGGGCGTGGATTTTAACAGCGTGCTGATCGGCCATGCCTGTGGGGTCGGCGATATGCGCTACTACTTCGACATTCTTGAGCGGGGCGCCTGGATTGGCTTTGACCGCTTTGGCATAGAAACGATCGCCTCGGACAAGATGCGCCTGGCCTCGCTGATCGGCCTGCTGGCGGTCGGCTTTGACCGCATCATGCTGTCCCACGACCACGTTGGCTGCTGGCTGGGCCGGGTGAGCGACGACTGGCAGAAATTCATGGACGCCTGCCCCAACTGGAGCTATTCCCACATCATGAAGAACATCCTGCCCCAGCTCAGCAAGGCCGGCGTGAGCGAGGGCACGATTCGGACCATGACGGTGGATAATCCCAGGAGCTATTTTGGTGGATAGAAAGGGGCCGGGCACGGCGCTGCTGGTTGGACTGGTTCTGGCCCTGGCCCTGATGACCGTGCTGCGAGAAGAGGCGCCCGACCCCCGACCGCAGCGTGCCTCTGAGACCGCAGTAGACCAAGACACAAGCATCACTCCGCCTGTCCCGGCCGCCGCGCCCGCAGCGGCCGGGCGTGCCCGTATTCAGGTCGAACTCGATCCCGACACGGGCCGGCTGCGACCCCCGACCCCGGCTCAGCGCAGGTCCCTGGCCGCTGCCCTGCGCCAGCAGTTTCGCTCCGCGCCCCACGCGCCGACCTATTTCGCTGACGGCACAATCTCGGTTGTTGTTGCGACGGAGCGTTTGAACTTCTCTGTCGCCCAGGTCAACGAACAGGGCCTGCCCGAGACCAGCTGCGTGTCGGGGCTGGAACAGGCGGTGAGCGTTCTCGAAACGGGCGGGCACACGCTGCCGCTGCGGGCGGAGGAGTAATGCGAGTCGCCCGGCCTGTCGGCCTTGGCGCGTGCTGGCTGAGCCTGCTGGTCCTGATCGCGCCGGTCCGGGCCGAGGTGACGATTCGGATCAATAATGTCGATGCGGCCGAAGTGGGCCTGAACGACCCCACCCCGGTCAGTCCGGTCGGCGGCAACCCCGGTCGGACGCTGGGGGAGCAGCGGCTGAACGTGCTGCGGTCCGCCGCCGAGCTGTGGGGCGGCCTGCTTGAGGGCGACGTGGATATCGTGATCCAGGCGACCTTTCAGCCGCTGCCGTGCAGTCCGACCACGGCCGTGCTGGGGGCGGCCGGCCCGATCCGCGTGCTTGCCAACTTTCCGGCGACGGCCATTGACGCGGATACGTGGTACCCGGCGGCGCTGGCCAACCAGCTGGCGGGTTTCGATCTGCACCCCGGACGAGCCGCTGCGGAGCTGCTCAAGCCACCCTTTCAGGACGACATCGTGGTCTATTTTAACGGCGACGTGGACGGCAACAACGCCTGCCTGCCCGGCGACTGGTACTACGGTTTTGACAACGCCCCGGCTGCGGGCGATATCGCGCTGTTCAATGTGGCCATGCACGAGTTTGCTCACGGGCTGGGATTGACCAGCCTGATCGATGAAACCTCGGGCCAGACGCCTCTGGACCTTCCCGACCGCTATTCGGTCTTCAGCCTCAACACCACCACCGACAAGCATTTTCATGAGATGAACGCCGAGGAACTGCTCGACGCCCAGGTCAGCCATGACCACATCGTCTGGGACGGGCCGGCAACAACCCGAGCCGCCCGCGAGATTCTGGACTGGCAGTCCGAGTTGATCGTCGAGGCTCCGGCCAGCCTGGCCGGGACGTATCCGGTGACCCGGGCGGATTTCGGGCCGGCTCCGGGGGTTGAGGAGGAATACGTCGGGGTCGAGTTGGTGAATGATCGGATCGGGGATACGACCGATGGCTGCGAGCCGCTGGAGCAGGAGCTGCGCGGCCGCATCGCCTTCATCAACCGCGGCAACTGCCCGTTTGCGCTCAAGGTCGCCCACGCCGAGGCGGCCGGAGCCAGCGCCGCTGTGATTCGCAATACCGAGCCCGGCGGGGCGCTGATCATGGACGCGCCGCACAGCCAGAGTCGGATTCCGGCCGTCAGCATCTCGCAGCACTACAGCGATACGCTGCTGTCCGCTCTGCCACGAACAGACGTGCGAGCCGCGCTCAGACTCAACCCCGAGCGTCTGGTCGGAGCCGACCCCAACGGCTTTGTCCGGCTGTATGCGCCCGACCCGGTCGAGCCGGGCTCGTCAATCGCCCATATCGATCCGAGCGCCTCACCCGATCTGCTCATGGAACCCTTTTTGAGCGCCGATCTCGATGCGGCCAACGATGTCGATCTGACCCCGTTCCTGCTCCAAGACCTGGGCTGGCGGCTGGCCGAGGAGCCCGACGAGAGCGACTAGAGCGGTTCACGCTGCTGTGTCGCCCTTCGACTCCAGGCGCGCTGCGCCTGACGCTCAGGACCGCCGGTCTCCCGTTCGTGCTGAGCCTGTCCTGAGCCCCGCCGAAGGGCGTAGCGGAGCGAAGTCGAAGCATGGATGCCGGATCACGTCCGGCATGACGGGTGGGCAAGGGCATGGCTACGGCCTATCGTGAGCCGCTCTAGGAGGCGTGAAAGCGGCGCTCCCAGTCACGCTCGCGGCTCGTGATCAGGTGTTCGAGGCGCTGGATGCGGCGGTCGAGCTTGTCAAAGCTGCGCTTCAGGCGTTGCAGGGCCATGCCCCGTGAGCCGGCGTAGGAATGATAAAACTCCTGCTCCTGGCTGGTTTGCAGGGGAATGACCGGCGCGGGTTTCATCAACAGGGCGGCCAGGAGATACAGCCCGCCCACGGCCCACAAGCCGGAAAACAGGAAGACAAAGAAGGTCACACACCGGACCCAGAACAGGCTGAAGTCGAAGTAGTCGGCGACGCCTTTACACACGCCCAAGACCATTCCGTCTCGGGAGCGGTACAGGTGGGTCTGAGACTGGGCAGCGGATGTCATGGTTGGTCTCCTTTTGTGTGAGGTCTGTCCTGGTCGAGCACCAGCGTCTCCAGCGCCTCGATGCGTTCTTCCAGGCGCGACAGCCCCTGGTAGAGTTCCTGCATGAGTCTGGCTTCCTCGCTGTCGAGTCGGCTGTCACGGCGGGGGCTGCCTTTGAGGATCTTGAGGGCGGCCAGGGCCAGCCCTCCGGTGACCGCCACAAACCCGGTGCCGAAGATGAGCAAAACCGCCAAGGCGCCTGCGTTCATCGCGTCCCTCTTGTCTTGAGCGTGGGCACCAGCGTCCTGCCCGCATTCCTGATGCTGACGGCAGAAACGATGAGGATCACGACAAAGACCAGCATCACCCCCAGGTGAGTCAGACCGAGCGCCGGGTTGTCGGCTTGCTCGGCCAGTTGCCTGAGCGCCGGGATGTGTAAAAACGCTTCGTTGACGGTGGCGCCCCACAGCATGTAATAGCTGACGATCATGCACGTCAGGTGCACCGCCAGCCAATACCGGATGGCCTGGGTGGAAATCGCCCAGTAGCCGATACAGACGGTCACCAGGGTGATGATGGCCAGCCAGTGGGGAAAAAAGAAGCGGCCGAACTGATAGATCAGCAACGCGGTCAGGTTTGTGACCAGCATGGCATAGAAATACCATTTGCCCCGCTTTCTATGGGTGGCCGTTCCCTTCTGACCACACAACAGCAGGCCGCCCACCAGCAGCGATATCAGGCTGGCAATCACATGCACCCAGCCGATTGGTGACAATGCGTCTGGCATGTCTCCCCCTTTCTAGCTGTCGGCCGACCGCTTGGCCGCCGCAGCCTTGAGGCTGGCCAGCTCTCGCTCGATCTCCTCATCGCCTTCGAGACGGTCGAACTCTTCTTCGAGGCTGGGCTTGCGATGGCTGTTGACCAGCTCGGCCTCGGCTTCGAGGCGCTCAACCCGGCTCTCAAACTGCTCGAAGCGGAGTACCGCATCGCTGTTCTCAAAGCGTCGGATGTCGGCCTGAGCGCGTTTGTGCTTTTGAGCCCGGATGTGGCGCTGGACCAGAAGCCGCTGCTTTTCGCGGGCCGCGCTGAGCTTATCCTCCAGCTGGGCAATATCAGACTGATACTGCTCAATAAGCTCGCTGCTGTGGAGCAGCTCTTCTTCGAGCGCTGTCGCCCGTTCTCGATAGCGCCGCTTTTCCAGCAGCGCTTCGCGGGCCAGATCCTCGCGGCCCTTGCTGATGGCCAGCTGGGCCTTGTCCTCCCAGCCGGCGATCCGGGTGTGGACGTGTTCGAGGTCGCGTTGGATGCGCTTTTTGGCGGCCATTGCTCCTGCGCACGAGGCCTTGATTTCGACCAGCGTGTCTTCCATCTCCTGGATCATGAGCCGGACCATTTTTTCCGGGTCTTCGGCCCGGTCCAACATGGCGTTGATGTTGGAGCTGATGATATCGCCGAGTCGGCTGAAAACTCCCATGATGTGCCCTCCACTTGCTGACGGTCTTGGAGGACATGAGAGCAGGGAGTGTGCCAACCTGTGAAAAGTTGAAAAACCGAGGAATATCAGCTGCTTGCCAGAACCAAGAAAAATATGAAGTTGGTCTTTTTCACTATCTTTTTGCGAATATCACCGTATAATGGCTTCAAAAGCCATGGAAAGACGCACGTCCATACAGGATGATCGAGGCGCCCAAGCGGCCAGCGAGGTGCCCCACGTTGGCCGGACCGAGGCCATCGGTCAGTCGGAGATTTTTCTGGAATTTCAGGAGCGGCTGTCACGGATCGCCCGGGTCAACCGGCCGGCGCTGCTGATCGGCGAACGGGGCTCGGGAAAGGAGTTGGCCGTCTCACGCCTCCACTATCTGTCGCCGCGCTGGCAGGGACCATTGCTGGCCCTCAACTGTGCGGCCCTGTCTCCGAGCCTGATTGAGTCCGAACTTTTCGGGCATGAGCCGGGCGCGTTTACCGGAGCTGTCGGGCGCCGAGCCGGGCGCTTCGAGGCGGCGGACGGCGGAACCCTGTTTTTGGACGAGATCGGACAGCTGCCGCTCGAGGTGCAGGAGAAGCTTTTGCGCGTTGTGGAGTACGGCAGCTTTGAACGGGTCGGCGGCTCGCAGCCGATTCAGGCCGATGTGCGGATCATCGGGGCGACCAACGCCGATCTGGCCGAACTGGCCAGGCAGGGCCGCTTCAAGACCGATCTCCTGGACCGGCTGTCCTTCGAGGTCGTGTTTGTGCCCCCCCTGCGCGAGCGCCGGTCGGATATTCTGCTGCTGGCCCGGCACTTTGCCGGCCGCATGGCCGTCGAACTCGGCCGGCACGCCATCCCCCAGTTCAGCCCGGCGGCGCTTGCCGCGCTCGAAGCCTACGGCTGGCCGGGCAATATCCGCGAACTCAAAAATGTCGTGGAACGGGCGGTGTCTCGGTCTGATGACAGCCAGGTGACTGAGGAGGCTATTCTTTTTGACCCCTTTCGGTCTCCCTTTGGGGCCGGACCACAGGCGGACGATAAGCCAGCCGAGCCGGAAGCCCAACATGTCGAGACCAAACCCTTTACCCAGGCCGTGCAAGAGTTGGAGATCGCGCTGCTGCGAAAAGCGCTCAGCCGGGCCAAATACAACCAGCGCAGGGCGGCCCAGAGTCTGGGCCTGACCTATCACCAGTTCCGCGGTCTGTGCCGCAAGTATGGGCCGGCGGTGCGGGACGCGGGCTGAGGCACCCGGCCGCCTTGACCCCCCCGGGTTTTGCGCCTATGTTCCGGCCAGGATTGAGCCAGGATTGAGCCAGGATTGAGCGGTATGTGCCTATGAATGCTGATTCGCCCCCGAGTGCCGGTCCGCTGAGCGGCATCCGCGTCATCGAGTGTGGGGCGCTGCTGGCCGCCCCGTTCTGCGCCCGCCTGCTGGCCGATTTCGGTGCCCAGGTCATCAAGGTCGAGCCGCCCCATCAGGGCGACCCCATGCGCGCGACCGGACAGGCGCTGCTGGACGGCAAGAGCCTGTGGTGGCCCAACATCGCTCGTAATAAACAGTGTATTACGCTCAACCTGCGCCTGCCCGAAGGACAGGACATCCTGCGCCGGCTGGCAGCCCAGGCCGATGTGGTGCTGGAGAACTTTCGGCCCGGCACGTTTGAGGGTTGGGGGCTGGGCTATGAGGTGCTGCGGGAGCGCAACCCGGGTCTGATCTTTGCCCGGGTGTCGGGCTACGGTCAGACTGGACCGAACCGCCACAAGCCGGGCTTTGCTGCGGTGGCGGAGGCGTTTGGCGGGCTGCGCTACAGCGTCGGCTTCCCCGACCGGCCGCCCGGTCGGGTGGGGGTGAGCATCGGCGATTCCCTGGCCGGCATGTTCTCGGCCCTGGGCATCATGCTGGCCCTGTACCACCGGGATGTGAACGGCGGGCGCGGCCAGGTCATTGATACGGCCCTGTATGAGGCGGTGTTCGCGGTCATGGAGGGGGCGCTGACCGAGTATGACAAGACCGGCTATGTGCGGACCCGGACCGGGACGAGCCTGCCCGGTTTTGCCCCGTCCAATCTGTACCCGTGTCGGGACGGCAAATGGATCATCATTGCCGCCCAGTCCGACAAGCTGTTCGGGCGCCTGTGTCGGGTCATGGGACGCGAAGACCTGCTGGACGACCCGCGTTTTGCCAGGGCGGCGGCGCGCGGTGAGAACCGGGACGCCATTGACGCGATTGTGGCCGGCTGGACGGCCGAACACGAACTGTCCGCACTGCTGCCGCGCCTCGAAGCCGCCATCATCCCGACCGGGCCGGTCAACAGCATGGCCGATATTGCGGCCGACCCACATTTTCAGGCCCGCGACATGCTGCTCAGCCTGCACGACCGGGTGCTGGGGGCAATCCGCATGCAGGGCATTGTGCCCAAGCTGAGCGACACACCGGGGGCGGCGCGGTGTGTTGGCCCGGCGCTGGGCGAGCATAATCACGAGGTGTATCAGGGGCTGCTCGGATTGAAGGCCGAGGAGCTGGCCGGCCTGCGCGAGCGCGGTGTGATCTGACGGTGTGATCTAGTGGAGACACGACATGGCAGAACAACTCCTGAGCGGTCTGAAAGTCGTTGAGTGTGGCAATCTGGTCTCGGCGCCCTATCTGGGCAAGCTGTTGGCCGACCTGGGAGCCGAGGTAATCAAGCTTGAGGAGCCCGGCGGCGACGCCGCCCGCGGCCGCGGACCCTTCCCCGGCGATACCCCACACCCGGAAAAGAGCGGGCTGTTTTTGTATCTGAACGCCAACAAGCTGGGGGTAACGCTGAACCTGCGTACGCCGCAGGGACGGGGGCTGTTGCAGAGTCTGTGCAGCCGGGCCGACCTGCTGATCCACAACTATCGGCCGCCCGAGATGGCCGGCCTGGGGCTCGACTTCGACACCCTGCGGCGGACCAATCCCGGTCTGATTATGACCACGATTTCGTATTTCGGCTGCACCGGACCCTACCGCGACTACCACGCCTTTGAGCTGACGGCCAGCAACGCCGGGGGCTGGGCGTTCATCAGCCCCGGCGCCTCGGATTATGCCGACCTGCCGCCGCTCAAGGCTTTTGGCCACCAGGCCGATTTCCAGGGCGGCGTGCATGCCGCAGTGGCCAGCCTGGGCGCGTATTATCACCGGCTGCTGAGCGGCCAGGGCCAGCACGTTGACGTGTCGATTCAGGAGTGTATTGCCGCCATTCTGGAAATGAACTTCACGCATTACACCTATGCCGGGAATGAGACCTCACGCCTGGGCAGGCGCTCGATTTTTCCGTGGTGCATGCTCGACTGTCAGGACGGCAAGCTGTTTGTGATCAACGTCGAAGAAGACCAGTGGCAGCGCCTTGTCGAACTGATGGGCAGTCCCGAGTGGGCCTCGCTGGAGATCTTCGAAGATCGGGTCCAGCGCGGCCTGAACTATGACGCGCTCTTTCCGCTGCTCCAGGAGTGGGCGGCCAACTGGACGGTGGCCGACCTGTACAAGGCCGGCCAGGAGCGCCGCATCTGCATGGCGCCTGTGAATACCATGGCCGACCTGTTTGCCTCCGAGCACCTGAAGGCGCGCGAGTTCTTCACCACGGTCAGCCATCAGGTCGCCGGCACGCTGGACTACCCCGGCGCCCCGTTCAAGGTGTCCG
>WTHE01000260.1 GCA_011523315.1 Candidatus Binatota bacterium | reverse complement strand
ACCAGGATTGACCCCAAGGAATCGATGATCCCCATCCCCTGGCTTGAGAACCCCGGGCAACGGCGGCGGCCCCGATAAATCGCTACGCCTGGGCTGTCTTGCCCACCACCAGCACCGGGCGCTGTTTGACCTGCCGTCCCGGTCGGGCCAAGCCTGAGAAAGGGAGAAGAGCATGGACGCACTCAGACACGAGGCAACACAGCGGAGCCCAGGCGGACGCAGACGGTGGGGGGGCGCTATCGGGCGTGCTGCCCTCTGCGTGTGGCTACTCGGCCTGCCGCTATCGAGCCACGGGCAGGACGCGGCCGAGCCAGCCCGCAGCCGGCCCGATCCCACCTGCACGGGCCAGGCGGAAGGGGCTGCCTGCTGGATGGAGCTGGCGAACGAGGCCGGCTGCTACGTCTGGAATGAGCAGCTCCAGAAGGACGAGAGTGTGACATGGAGCGGCGCGTGTGCCGGGAGCCTAGCGCACGGAGAAGGGTCGTTCACCTGGGTCTGGGGGGAGGACAAAAGGGTGATCACGGCCACCGGCTGGCTGCAGAACGGCAAGCAGCGCGGCTACTGGGTCGCCCGCTGCCCGGATGGAGGCGTCCACGAAGGGCCGTATGTGGACGGCAAGCGCCACGGCCCCTGGATCGCCCGCTACCCGGATGGAGGCGTCCAAGAAGGGCCGTATGTGGACGGCAAACACCACGGCTACTGGGTCACCCGCTACCCGAACGGAGTCGTCCACGAAGGGCCGTATGTGGACGGCAAGCGCCACGGTCACTGGATCACCCGCCACCCGGACGGAGTCGTCCATGAAGGGCCGTATGTAGACGGCGAGATGCACGGCCGCTGGATCGTGCACGGGGCGGACGGGAGCAGCCAGGAAGTCACATTTGTGAACGGCCGGCTCCAATAATTGGACGCCCGGTACGCGTTGACTCAAGATCGTGCCCGCCGACCGAACGCCACACATCCTGGCCGGCTCGAATGTCATCGCCGCTGAACAGCAGGCTGCGGTCGGCATCGGCGATAACGATGCGCTCGGGGACGGGCGGCGCCATCTGGTAGACTTCGCGCCCGTAGTACAGCAGGGCAGCGAACGAGCCGATGAGGACAGCGCCAAGAATCGTCCACAGCAGACGCACGCTCCACCTCCTCCGGCGAGGCGCGGCGGGCTATCTGGTAGGATGCGACAACAGACCGGCCAGGCGCTGCATGAACTGCCCGACCCACTCGCCGCCCCGGTGTTGGGAGAGTGCTTCCAGCTCACCCTTATCCAGCCAGATGCCCTGGCACTCCGGACATTCGTCAATCGTGACCTCGTGGACCTCTCGCTGCCCGAGCCGTGCCCCACACCGCGGACAGCGCAGGTGGACGAGTTCGCGAAAGAGTTCCTCTTCTTCCTCGGCCTTTTTGCGTCTGAGCTGCTCAATGAGTTCACGGTCACGCTCGGCAAAAAATCGATTCTCCTCGGCGCGCTCTTTTTTGTCCAAGAGTTGGCCGAGCCGGTCTTTTTCGTCCATCGCTCTTCCTCCTTGGCTGGGATGCTCCTAATCCATTTCGGCCACCAGCTTGAGCATGTCGGTCTCGGTCACAATGCCGACCAACTCCTCGCCATCAATGACCGGCAGACAGCCGATCTTTTCCCCCAGCATCAACTCGGCGGCTTCTTTGACCGATGCCTGCGGGGTTGTCGTCACCGGGGGATAGTGCATGACTTCCTTGACGGCGATGGTGTCGAGGAACTCCCGCTGGGCTTTCTCGCCGTACTTCATCACCGAGCCGAGCGAGGCCTTATACAGGTCACGCTGGCTCATCACGCCGACCACCTCGCCGTCCTCCAGAACCGGGAAATGACGCACCCGACCCAGGGTCATGATGTCCTGGGCGAGTTGGAGCGTATCGTTACGCCCCAGGGTCGTCACCTCGGCGCTCATGATCTCTCTGACAGTTTTCATACCAACCTCCTTCTCGTGTTGCGGCCGGGCAGACGGCGTGTTGCCGGGCGGGCCAGACAGTTTTTGGCGTCGTCCAGATTGACTTTCCGCGCGCGCTGCCCTTTATATGATTAGTATATCTTTCCATCTTTTTTTTCCAGTAATCTGAGAGGCAAGCCCGGAGCATACGCCTAAGGAGGACACCCCATGCCCGAACCGTTTCGCAAGATTCTGACCCCCGTCTATTTTGATGAAACATCCCAGGAGGCGCTTCAATACGCCCGGCATTTTGCCCAGCGGAACGGCGGCAGCGTGTCGCTGCTGCACGTCGTGCCGACCGATGAATTCCATCTCCTGCGGCAGGTGTATGAGCCTGAGAAAGGCGGTGGCGCAGACCCGGATTGGGCCGAGAAGATCTCCCGCGAAAAACTGCAAGCCATTGCCCAGGAACACCTGCAGGACACCCAGTACGACATCCTCACCCGCCTCAACAGCGACCCGGCGGCCGGCATCCTTGAAGCCCAGCAGGACATTGGCGCAGATCTGGTCGTGATGACGACCCACGGACGGACGGGCCTGTCCCATCTGATCCTGGGTAGCGTGGTCGAGAAGGTCATTCGGGAAACCAGCGGCCCGGTCTTTGTCTCCCGGCACGGCGAGCATTCGTCCGAGCCCCAGACCTTTGGGAAGATTCTGGTGCCGGTCGATATTACCGAGCAGTCCAGTATGGCCCTGAGCCACGCCCGTCAGCTTGCCGAACAGTATGGGGC
>WTHE01000776.1 GCA_011523315.1 Candidatus Binatota bacterium | reverse complement strand
GCCCCGCCGCGCCACCGGTCGCAAAAACCGAGGCTGCCTGGGTCCTGCAAACCCTTCAGCGGGCCATGACCGTCGCACCCGCCCCATTCCAGGACTGCCTGGCCGACAGTCCGTGCCAGCAGGCGCTGAGCGCCCATCTGCGCCAACTGCAAGATCGGGCCAAGGCCACCCTGGAGCTGCCGGCGCTGTACGATCAGTACAATTTGCAGCCCAACCCGTAGGGATCGACTGCGGGGACGGGCGAACACGCGAACCGGACAGCCACAGGGGACTGCCCCTACCCGCCGCTGTGCTTGTGGAGATAGGCGCGCACGGCCTGCCGCTCGTGTCCCTGAAGCGGCGGTCTGCCCAGCCGCCGCAGCTCATCATCCATCCGGGTCAGCATGAAGTCCCACATCCGGGCCGTCAGCAGCCCCGGGTGATACACGCGGTGACAGCCCGAACAGCGCCGGACATAGACCTCGGCGGCTGCGGATTCCGCCTCGGGCAGCTCGGGGCCGCAGCCCAGCCCAGTCGATAGCATCAGACACAGCCCGGCCCACCAGGCCCGGCTCATCCGGTCTCCCCAAAGGCTTCGCGGCACACCGCAAGCTGACCGGGGATGTCCTCAATGCTGACCTCGATGGTTTCGATGCTGTTGCGCTCGCTCCGCAGCCGCTGCCGCAGGCGCGCCACCAGGTGCTGGGCGAGTTCTTCCGAAGACGAGTGCACAATCGGCAACAGACACACGTCCTGGCGCGGCAACACAAACCGGCTGCCGTCCTCGCAGCTGACCTCGACCTGCCCGTCGCGCTCGGCAATGTCCAGGCAATCGCTACGGTCGGGCAACAGAGTCCGAAAATGGAGCCGGGCACATTCTTCTTCGGCAATTTTCTTGAGAACCAGAAAATCGACCACATAGCCGTCCGGTCCGACCGGTCCGCTGACCGTGACCTGGGCCTGATAGGTATGGCCGTGTAGCGGCTCTCGAAAGCCCGGAAAGGCAATGAAGTGGGCGGCCGTGAAACGCAACTGGTCTTTTCCGATGGCGACTGAAAAGAAAGACATCGTGTCGTCTCCATACGTCAGGTAGGCGGGCTGGGATTGCCCGCCACAAAGTCGTGCAAACCGCTCCGTCTGAGCAGCTGGGCGGGCTCACCAAAGGCACGGTCATACTGCTCGGCCGACAGGCCGACGGTCTCCCGGAACCGGCTCGGCTCGACCGTGATCTCCGGTCGTAAGCGCTCGCGCAGGGCTGTGATCAGGCGCGCATCGTCCCCAGGCCGGGGCAGCAGGTCGTCAATCTTGAGTCCGTGGACGCCGCCCAGGACGCACGACACCATATAGCTCAGCTGCTCGTCGTTGGGTTTGCGCTGCCAGGCCCGTCCGGCGGACATCAGCCCCCGCACGCCGGTTTGCTGGCGGACCGAGATGACCGCCTCGGAGCCGGTGGCCTCAAAGCCGGGCGCGACAAAGATCAGGGCGGTCTCGTCTCCGTCAATCCGCACCGGATGCGGGATATAGTGGGGCGAGGTATAGCCCGTCAGCTCAAACAGCCGCCGCCGATAGCCGACCACATCGTGCCCGGCCTCTGTCTGTACCTGCCACAGAAAATCGGTCAGCCCCAGGCCCTGCCTCGGCCCGAGACGGACCAGCTGCCGGGCTGCCTCGGGCCGATAACCCTCCCGCTTCATCAGCCGGTAGCCGTCGTCAAGGGAGACGCTCAGGGCCAGGGTCTCGGTCCCGTCGACCCGGCCGGTGTGGGGCGAAACCCGCCGGCCCTGCAAGGGCAGCCGCGCCAACTCCACATCGGTGGCAAACCGGTTGCCGTACATCGACAGCTTGGCAAACCCCCGCCGACAGTCGGCCAGCGCCACAATGCCGGCCCGGCGAACGGCAAACGTCCCCGAGAAGGCTAAGCCTCGCCCGCTCATCAGCGAGCCGTGGCCAAGAATCGTGACCTCCATCGTCTGCAACGAGTCGTCGGGGCGGCGCGCCTCTCCCGTGTCGGTTGTCATTCCTCAAACATGTGGAGCTGCATATCGGCCGTTGCCCGCTCCTCAACCGTTCGCCAGTCATGATCGGGCAACACCGTCAGCTCGGGCGCGAGCTGGCTCCACTTCTTCACCCGCCAGATCTTATCCCACCAGGCGCTCCGATCAAAGGCCAGCCCGGGCAGACGGGTATACACCTGCTGCTCCCTGGTCCAGGCCAAGCTGCCGCATAACAGCACCGGTCCCGAGGGTAGCCGCACGAGTACCGCAAGGCCGCCCGCAGTCATGCCGCTGGCGTCGAGCAGCACCAGGCTGCCGTCACCGAACACGTCCTGGGCTCCAGCCAGCAGACCGAGCGGCTCGGCCTGGCCGAAATCTATGAACTGCCATTGGGTGACCTGGTCATACTCTTTGGGCAGGTACGCCCCCAGCCCGGTCTGCCCCAGCGCGGCGGCGTGTTCGGCGTGGCTCACCACCGCCACAGCCTCGGAAAAATGCTCCAGCTCCCCGGCATGATCGGGCCGCAGGTCGGGCAGGATGACATGCGTCGGCCCGTCGGCCGCCAGCCGGGCGTCTTCGAGCTGGGCGACAATGTCCTGGCCGCCCTCCAGCCGAGCCCGTGCGATGATTGACAGCGGGATTTCCAGGTAGGTCTGGGGACCATCGGCCGAAGAGTCGGCCAGCGCCCGGTTGAGCCCGGTGCCGACCAGCACCAGCCCCTGGT
>WTHE01000466.1 GCA_011523315.1 Candidatus Binatota bacterium | reverse complement strand
GTCCAAGCCAGCCTGGTCTGGGATGCCAACGCCAGCGACTATGGGTACCTTTGGCAATATTCAATCCCGGCTCCTTTAGGCGCTGAGGCTTGTGGGCCGACGGCGACCACCAATGCGTTCACCTTCCTGCAAAACACCCAAGGCGGCAGGGTCGGCGGCGCCCTGACGGGCAAAGGCTACCCCGACTGGCTCCAAACGGCCGAGACCCTGGCCAACGACTACATGCAGACAGGCGAAGCGGGTTCGGCAAACCCGGGCACAGGGTATGGCCATCTGACAACAGGCATGCAACAGTATGCTGAGGCCTGGCATGAGGGCCATCCTGATCGCGCCAAAATCCAATTCAATGGCGTCTCTTTCGGAGACAAACGATCCGACCCGGACCACCCCGAGCGAGGCACCTTTCCCGACTGGGTCAAACTACTCGATAACCAGGGGCCCACCATCGAGCAACTCTATCAGATGCTAGCCGGGGGGGCGGGCGTCGTGATGGGAATGAATCTGCCGGATGAAACCGGCCATATCGTGACGCTGGCCGGCATGGATTGGGACGACGTCAATGGCGATGGGATCGTCGACCCGGGTGAGGCGACCTTGTCCATCATCGATCCACTCGATCCGAGTAGCCATTACGAGAATCCTGAACCCGATCCTTACGGCGCGGATGGACTTCAGCCTCAAAAGGCAGTCTTCACCAAGCTCAATGTCTGGGAAGCAACCGTACTCAATCCCAAGACTCAGCAACCCATGTCAGGCCTGGCAACTGACTACGCACAGTACCAGGGAAGCCATGATCCGAATCAGCCCGACGAACCGTACACACCCTACGATGGTCGTTATGGAACAGCCCCATTGTTTATCGCCGCAGCTTTCAGCATGAAGGCCGTGCCCGAGCCTACCTCGGGCCTGATTTGGGGCAGCCTCTTGCTCGGTGCCGCCGTCAGCCGTCGGCGCCGGACGGTGTGAGCGTAGACTTCCGTTGGGCAGGATTTGACTCAAGTTGAAGATGGGCCGGCAGACCAACCGTATTATTGGCCAGCCGATCTTTGTAAGGCGCGGCGAATCTCAAGCGGCCGATTGGTAGTGATCCCCCAGGCGCCCTGCTCGGCAAAAAAACGGGCATCCTGCGGGTTATCGACGGTCCAAACGTGAAACTCCTTGACCCCCTGCTTCCGCAGCGCGGCCAGGAAATCGGCCGTCACCACCTGACGCTTCTTGTCAGTCCCCAGTCCATCAACCCCCAATCGCTGGACCGTCTGGACCACCTTGTCGGCGCTGGGCAACCAGTGTTCGGTCTCGCTCTGCTGCTTGTAACCCGTCAGCCAGTGCGCCTTGATCCGGGGCATCTGTCGCTTCGCCTCGGCGATCGTCTGCTGGTTGAAACTGATGAGGCAGACTCGTTCGCTTGGGAAACGGGTATCGGCCAGCAACCGCTGAACCGGCTCGACAATTTCGGGTCCCGTCTTCAGTTCGATGATCAACCATTTCCCCTCCGGTACGGTGGCGATCACCTGACGTAACGTCGGAATTTTTTCCCCGGCGAATTCTGCCCCTTTCCATTGGCCGACATCCAGCGCCTGCAATTCCTCCAAGGTTGACTCCGCCACCACCAGGTCCCGACCGGCCGTGCGGCCGGTCGTCTTGTCATGGATGCAGACCACCTCCCCGTCGCGGCTCAGGTAAAAATCGCCTTCCACACCGTCGGCCCCCTGCTGCCAAGCCAACTTGAAAGCGGCCAACGTGTTCTCGGGCGCATCGTGTGAGGCGCCTCGGTGGGCCACAATCTTCTGCGCTTGGACCGTCATCGGCAACATTCCCAACAGAAAGAAACAACCGAACTTCAATAGACCATCGAAATTCACCGAGATTCTCCTCTCTCACCCCGGTGCGCTGAGGATCGACGAGGCAAGGATGGTGCCACGCACATCTGGGGCAGACAGTTTGAAGCGTTAAAGGGCAACCAGTTCTGATTCGTTTGCGGGCTTTGCACTTGGCAAATCTCCATTATTTTCCATCATGTTCCGCAGCCGCCCCAAGCTGTTCCTGCAGGAACGTATCCATGTCGACCACCATTTGATCGATCCAGGGAAGCTGGTTCCAGCAACCATGTTTGCCATCCTGATAGACCTTGACGCCGGTGTCGATGCCGAGTGCCTGGAGCTTGTCGCGCGAAGCCTGGTTCCGTTCCGGCTTGTCAAACTCGCCCATCATAAACAGGATCGGGCACGTGTTCTGATCGATCTGCGCGCACGCATCGGCCAGTCCGTAGAGGGCCGGTTTCTGGTCAACCGTTCCGCGCAGCCAGGAGTTCGAGTTCGAATTTTGACCCGTCCGTGACCGCTCGGCAACCGAACCGGTCAACATCTCCATAGGCCCCGCCATCACGATCGCCGCCTGGATCTTGGAGGTTCGGTCGGGGTAACCGCCCTCGCCTTGCAACTCGGGGTGCGTGCCGGCCGCCATGCACGACTGCAACGCGGCCGTCCGTTTCCTGCGGGCTCATGCCCAAGAGTACCAACTCGATCCGCGGCGGATCGGCGCGATCGGTGGCTCGGCCGGTGGGCATCTGGCGGGCCTGATGGCCTCGGCCGGAACGCACCCCGAGTTACAAGGCGAGGGCGGTTACCCGGACCGAACCTCCAAGATCCAGGCGGCGATCGTGATGGCGGGGCCCATGGAGATGTTGACCGGTTCGGTT
>WTHE01000243.1 GCA_011523315.1 Candidatus Binatota bacterium | reverse complement strand
CACACGACCTGCCCATCAGCCTCAAGAAATGACACGTCGAGCCGCCGGGTTTGCCCGGCAACGTTAAGGGCAACGACGAGGCTTTCAGACTCCAGACTCCTCTGGAACATATACACCCCGTCCGCAGCGTAGCGCCGGGCAAAGCTGCCGTGCCGCAGGGCGGAAAACCGGCGGCGGAGGGCGATACAGTCTTTGACATACTCGCGCAGACCGTGATCCCAGACATCCGGCTCCCAGGCAAAGGCTTTGCGACAGTCCGGGTCAGGCCCGCCCCGCAGGCCGATTTCATCGCCATAGTACAGGCATGGCGCGCCCGGCATTGTACACACAAACAGCCAGGCCAGGCGCAGGGCGGTCTGGTCTCCGTTCACGCTGGTGAGAAACCGGGCTGTATCGTGGCTGTCCAGGAGGTTGAGCTGGGCTGAGGTCACGGCCGGTTCGTACAGGCCGAGCAGGGCATCGATGCGGTCGGCAAATGCCTGGCAGTCGAGGCAGCCGACCTGGCGGAATCCCAGAGGTTGACGGACCTGGCTCAGGTCGAGTTGCTCGCCACCAAAAAACCCCAGACAGGCTGCCGTCAGCGGATAGTTGGTGACCGCGTCGAACTGATCGCCCTGCAACCAGGGCTGGGCCTCGTGCCAGATCTCGCCGACCAGATAGGCTTCCGGGTTGCGCGCCTTGACCCGCTGGCGGAACTCCTGCCAGAAGGTCTGGTCCTTGATCTCAGCCGCAACATCGAGACGCCAGCCGTCAATACCGAACTCAATCCAGTGGCTGGCCACACGCCACAGAAACTCGCGCACCGCAGGCGTGTCAGTGTTGAACTTGGGCAGGGCCGGCAGATCCCACCAGGCCTGATAGCCAAGGGCTTCACGGCTGCCGACCCCCCGCCGCAGGGCTTTGCGGGCCGTCGGGTCGGGATAAGCGGCAAAGTGGCGTTTGCCCGTCAGACGGTCCGGGTCGAAGTGGAACCAGTCCACATACGGCGAGGCCGCGCCGTTCTCCAGGGTATGATGGAACTGCCACAAGCCTCGACCGGCGTGGTGAAACACGCCGTCGAGCACGACACGGATATCGCGCGCATGTGCCTGGTCAAGCAGCTCCCGGAAGGCTGGCGTGCCGCCCAGCAGCGGATCGACCGCGAAATAGTCGTAGGTATGGTAGCGGTGGTTGGCTGCCGAGGAAAAAATCGGGTTGAGATACAGCGCGCTGATCCCCAGGTCGGCCACATAGTCGAGGTGTTCGGTCACCCCGAACAGGTCTCCGCCCTGAAAACCGAACACGGTCGGCGGACTGCCCCAGGCTTCCAGCGTGTCAGGCTTGGCCAGACGGGTGGAGCGGGCAAAACGGTCCGGAAAAATCTGGTAGAAGACCGCATCTGTGACCCAGCCGGGTATGGAGGCCGGCATACGACTCCTTTCCGACAGCCGCCTTCTCCGAGCCTGTAGTAGAAAATCGGGGCTTACAGCAGGTTGAACTGTTTGAGCACGTTGGCGACTTCGGGATTGCGTTGACCCAAGGTCCGCAAGGCATCGAGTAGAGCCTCCAAGCGCCGCCGGTTACTGCTCAGGTCCTCGCTCAGAGCCGTGACTGTCCGCTCCAATGGCCGCAGCATCGTCCGTCGGTCCCACAAGGCAAAGCCGATGATAGCCGCGACCAGTGCGCTGAAGGCGCCCAGCAGGGCCAGGGTCAGACGAAACTGGCGGGCGAACTGCTTATCCATGTCCTCACGCAGCTGTTGGTTCTGCCGGTCCATGTCTTCACGCAGCTGCTGATTCTGCTGGTTCATGTCGGCTCGCAGTTGTTGATTCTGCCGGTTCATGTCGGCTCGCAGCTGCTGGATGTCGGCTCGCAGCCCTTGCAGCCCCTCGTCCAGGCGGGTTTCGAGCCGGGTCAAGCGCTCGGCAATCTCGCGGTCGGTCAGGGCCGGTGCCGCCTCGACCGCCCCCACCGGGCTGGGCAGGAGCAGCACGGCCACCACCCACCCCAGGAAGAATCTGTTCATGCAGAGATTCAAGGCCGGCCAGGCGGGAAAGTCAAGCCGGAAAGAGGCGACGGTCCCACCACACCGGGGTCTCCAGCCCGACCGTCAGGCTGCCGAAGTCCGCGTGGCGGGCATTGATGACGACATTGCGTTCCATCCGCGCGACCACACAGGGAACGAGCAGGATGGCACTACGATTTTCCACATACCACTGATGGCCGAAGCGGCGGGCTACGGCTCCGTTCGGCGCAGCCCAGTCCGGGACGATATCGGCCGTCACGACCTCGTAGCTGGTCCCCGTTGGGATGGTAATCTCAATGAAATGCTGGTTGGGCGGCAACGCGCCGTTCCAGTGCGCCAGCTTTTCCAACACGGCCGTCGAATAGTGCTCAGAGGCATAGATCACGGCATCCCCGGCTTCATGCCACCTGCCGGAGGTGCGTTTTGCGCCTTCCGTACTCCACACCGGAAACTGGCCTGCGGGATCGCCGATCCGGTACGCCCGCATCGGCTCCGGCAGGGTCCGTAGGCTCCTCACAGGGCGATGCCGGCCTCGGCGCGACGCAGGAGGTTCAGGACCGCATCAGCCCCGGCCGAACTGGACCGCGCCATATCGAAAGGCGTCTCCCCGTCCAGCAACGGATGGGGCCGGTTCAGGAATGTGTCGATGGCCTGCCGGTCCCCGTGGTAGGCGCGGCCGACCGCATCAACGACACACC
>WTHE01000627.1 GCA_011523315.1 Candidatus Binatota bacterium | reverse complement strand
GTCTGACGGTGCGGAGTGAGTGGCGGGGATGCGATTCCGCCTTGAACCAGCACCATGTGTACTCTACAGTGAACGCCGAGAAAAGGCAGTTCAGCATGACCGATACACCGCCCCCGGTTGAATTTAATCCCTTTGTTCCCGCGTTCCGCGACAATCCCTATCGCTTCTATCAACAGCTGCGCCAGACCGATCCGGTCCATTGGAGTGACACCTTCAACTTCTGGGTCCTGACCCGCTACGCCGACTGTGTGAGCCTGTTGCGTCATTCCCAGGCCAGCGCCAACCCGCGTGACTGGGAACGCTACAACGAGTATGCCGAAGCCCTGGGCGGGGAAGGGGCGGCCGCCGATATGGAGCAACACTGGATGCTGCTCAAGAACCCGCCCGATCACACCCGTTTACGCAAACTGGCGACCAAGGCGTTTACCCCACGGGTGGTGGAGGGCATGCGTCCCCATATCCAGCACATCGTCGACGATCTGCTCGATCAGGTCGCGGCCCAGGACGGCTTCGACATTATTGCCGAGCTGGCCTTTCCGCTGCCGGTCATTGTGATTGCCGAGCTGATTGGGGTTCCGGTCCAGGACCGGGAGCAGTTCAAAGAGTGGACCGGCAGGCTGGCCCGCTCGCTCGATCCGGTCATTACGCCCGAAATCGCACAGGCCGCCGACCGCGCAACCGAGTCCTTTGTCGAGTATTTCACCCATCTGATCGCCGAGCGGCGAGCCCGGCCGCAGCAGGATATGCTCAGCGCTCTGATTGCCGTCGAAGAGGAGGGTGATCGTCTGAGCCAAGACGAGCTGTTGGCCAACGTTATTCTGCTGTTTGCGGCCGGTCACGAGACGACGATGAACCTGATTGGCAACGGGATGCTGGCCCTGTTTCGGCATCCCGACCAGCTGGCCAGACTCAGAGCCGAGCCCGGCCTGATTCAGACCGCGGTTGAGGAGTTCCTGCGCTACGACGGATCGGTCCAGATGACCGCCCGGACCGCGCTGGACGATATCGAAATCGGTGGCAAGCGGATTCGCAAAAACCAGCAGGCCCTGATTCTACTCGGCTCCGCCAACCATGACCCGGCCCAGTTTGCCAACCCCGACCAGCTCGATATCGCCCGTCAGGACAACCCGCATCTTACCTTCAGCCACGGTATCCATCACTGCCTCGGCGCCCCCTTGGCGCGGATTGAGGCTCAGCTTGCCATCAATAGCCTGCTGGAGCGGATGCCCCGGCTGCGGCTGGCTACGGACGCTGTGGAATGGCGCGAGATGGTGACCCTGCGCGGGCTGAGAGAACTGCCGGTCGCGTGCTGAAGAGGCCGCTCAGGCGTGTTCCCTCGCCGTTGAGACCAGCTCCCCTTTGTCGTTATAGATCGTATCGCCCAAGGCAAAACTCGCCTCAATGAACTTCTTGGCATAGGCGCCGCAGGTAATCGGCGGCTTTTTGGGCGGATTGTCCGGCCCGCAACACGTTGGCAGGCAGTCGATAACGGTGTCGGCCGCAGGCTGGAAGAAGAACGGAATCGAGTAGCGGTGGCTGCCCGAGGTGTTGACCACCCGATGCGGGGTGGACAGCACCCGGCCGTTCGACCAGCGGGCCAGCAGGTCGCCCGAGTTGACCACAAAGGCGTCTGGAATCAGCGGGGCTGTGATCCAGCGACCGGACTGGCTCAGGATTTCCAGACCGGGCTGGTCCGAGGTGGCCAGCAGGGTCATGAACGAGCCGTCGGTGTGGGGACAGATGTTGAACTGATTGTCGTCGAGCGGGTCGGGCGGCATGTGGGACACGCGCAGCACGTTCAGACAGCGCTCCCTGGGAAATTTGTCGCTAAAGAAGTCCGGCGCCAGCTCCAGGGCTCGGGCGTACAGCGGCAGCATGCGCAGGCTCAGGTCTTCCGTAGCGTCGAAGAAATCTCGCATGGC
The DNA here is from genome assembly GCA_011523315.1 of Candidatus Binatota bacterium. Lineage (GTDB taxonomy): Bacteria > Desulfobacterota > Binatia > Bin18 > Bin18 > JAAXHF01. Next base: position 782 of record WTHE01000627.1, on the reverse strand, counting down.
AGCCTGAAATTCGGGCTCGTCGGCCGGCCATTGGTTGCGGGTGCGGGGCCGGCGCGCCCCCCAGTCGCGCTGGAGCAGAAAGGCTTCGCTGAGGTCCGGCTTTTTGGTGCCGGTGTAATAGCGCGAATGCTTGCCGAACTCGCCCTTGGACGGGATATAGCCCAGCCCGGCCCGGTTGATCTTGAGCGCCATTCTGGCTTCCAGCGGCAGGGCGTAGAAACGCGCGGTGGCCGCAACCGTCCGCTCGCGCAGCGCTGTGGCAATGCCGTGGTTGATAATGAAAAAGAACCCGATGTGTTCGAGCGCCTCGCGCATCTCGGCTGCGGTCGTCTCGGCCGCGCCGGGCCGGTCGCTCAGATAAGGCCCGAGGTCGATGATCGGAATCTCTTCGCCGGCTACCGTATAGGCGGCCTGGAGTTGGCGTTTGTGTTGGAGCGTAGGCATGGGCGTTGTGTAGCACACTCGGAGCTGCGTCGCCTAGAAGCCTGGCAGCCCGACATGCTATGGAAGGGGGGCAGGGCAGTCGTCTCAGCCTCGGCTGTCCGGTCTGTAAAGCAGGGGTGGCATACGCATGTACAAGCTTGGGATCGATGTCGGTGGAACCTTCACCGACCTGGTGTGCGCCGACCAGGCGGGCCATATCGAGACGCAGAAGGTTTTGTCCACGGCTGAAAATCAGGCCATCGGCGTCCTGGCCGGGATTGAGCAGCTGGCGGCCAGGTATGGCTTCGACAGCCCGCAGCTGCTGAGCCGGATCTCGACCATCGTGCATGGTACGACCG
>WTHE01000111.1 GCA_011523315.1 Candidatus Binatota bacterium | reverse complement strand
AGGTGATCTCAAACCGGGCCATTGAGCTGGCCGGGGGCGAGATGGGTTCAAAGAAGCCGATCCACCCCAACGATCATGTCAACCGCGGTCAGAGTTCCAACGATACCTTTCCCACTGCCATGCATATTGCTGCGGTCGAACAGCTCGAAGACGTGCTGATTCCGGCCGTCAGCCAGCTGGCCGCCACCCTGCACGCCAAATCTGAGCGGTTCGGCACCGTGGTCAAGGTCGGTCGCACCCATTTGCAGGACGCCACCCCGATCACTCTGGGACAGGAGATTGGCGGCTGGGCGGCCCAGCTTGACGCCGCCCTGGCTGACGTGCGTCGGGCGATTCCCGGCCTGTGCGAGTTGGCGATCGGCGGGACGGCGGTCGGCACCGGCCTCAACGCCCACCCCGAGTTCGGTGATCTGGCCGCAGCCAAGATGTCGGCCGAGACCGGACGCTCGTTCATCTCGGCGCCAAACAAGTTTGCCTCGCTGTCGGCTCACGACGCCATGGTCACCGCCAGCGCCTCGCTGCGCACCCTGGCCGGGGCGCTGATGAAGATCGCCAACGACGTGCGCTGGCTGGCCTGCGGCCCGCGGGCCGGTATTGGCGAGATCCTCATCCCCGAGAATGAGCCAGGCTCCTCCATCATGCCCGGCAAGGTCAACCCGACCCAGTCAGAGGCGCTGACCATGGTCGCCGTGCAGGTGTTCGGCAACGATGCGGCTGTGGCCTTTGGCGGCTCGCAGGGCAACTTCCAGCTCAACGTGTTCAAGCCGGTGATGGTCCACAATCTGCTCGAATCGGTCCAGCTGATTGCCGACGCGTGTGGGGCTTTTCACGACCACTGCGCGGTCGGGATCGAGCCGAACACAGAACGGATCGAGCAGCATCTGCAGGAATCGCTGATGGTGGTGACCGCCCTGAACCCTCATATCGGTTATGAGAAGGCGGCCGAGATCGCCAAGAAGGCGCACAAGGACGGGTCAAGCCTCAGGGAAGCAGCCCTGGCCTTGGCCCATGTGACGGCTGAGGAGTACGATAAGTGGGTCCGACCCGAGGATATGGTCGGACCCAAGGGTTAGTTCGGCCGACCGGCCGCCTAGACCGGCAGCTTGGTCATCACCTGCAGGGTTTCATCCTCGACACATTCTTCAATCGCCGGCGCCCATTTCTGGAACGCGGGATCCTGTGAGGCCTTTTCCAGGGTCGTCTGGACGGCGTTGGCATCGGGCAGCTCCCAGACGTCAACGACAGTGTGCAAACGCCCGATGACGTTGAAATAACTCCCGTGCAGCTTCCAGCCGCCGTGCTTCTCCAGCAGCGGGGCCAGCTGTCCGAGCACCTCGGTAAACTGCTGCACCTTCCCCGGCCGCAGCTTAATATGGGCGAATAGGTAGGCCATAGTGCGTTCCTCCTTGTGGGAATGATACGGCCGACACTAGCGAAGCCGCTGTACCTCGTCAAGCTTTGACGAGGCTGATGATGCACGGCCGGGCTTCCAATAATGAACCGTATTGAGAAGTCCACCATAAAACATGGTTATCTCGGGGCGGGGAGGACACTGTCGAGAATGCGATTGCGGTGTGTCCCAATTGTCACAGAAAAATACACTACGGAACTCAGGGAGGCTGATCCTATTTCCCCTTCCACTTCAGCCCTTTGTCCAGGAAGAGGATGAGCAAGCCGATAGCCGCAATGCCCAACATGGCAAGAAACACGACCGCCAGAGGATTCATGATGAGACCTCCATTCCATCGAAGAGGTAACCAACGACTGCGAACGCCACGCTTGCAATCACCCCAAGGCCAATGACCCATAGCTCAGCCGCCTCCGGCCTGGTGATTGGACCAAGAACCAACGCTGCCAGAGCAATCTTGGCATCATCCCAGAAAAATTTTGCCAGATTGTCTTTCTGTTTTTCAGTACGAAGAATGTGCATCCGCCGGGCCTTTTTGAGTGCTCTACCTGAATTATTCTCCAAATAAAAGCGGACCTTGGTCTGTTCTGCCGCAGACGGTATCATCATCTCGCCATGAATCGGATCTTGGTTGGCGGATGAAATCACAGACGGAGCCGTTCCAGGACACGCCGACCTGTCTGTCGCCCTGAATGCCACCGTTCCAGAGATCCGGGCCGCCGACCTCCAGCGCCATCTTGAGACCTTAGAGCAAATTACGATTCCGTGTCGCCCTTCGACTTCAGGCGCGCTGCGCCTTACGCTCAGGACCAACGGTTTCCCGTTCGTGCTGAGCGTAGCGGAGCGAAGTCGAAGCAGGGAGGCCGGATCGCGTCCGGCATGACGAAGGCGGAACGGCAGGGCTACAGCCTAACGTAAACTGCTCTAGCCGCCGAATAAATGGCCACTCGGCTTGAAATGCAGAGAAAGAAAGCTCACAGTGGCGAACGGTCAAGATCAACCTCTCGGAAACGGGCACCAGAGGGAGATTCCTCCGTTTGAAAGTTCAGGTTGTGCTCTCATCTGTATATCTGCTATGCTCATAAGGTACACTACAAACTCTCCCTGAGTGGAGGACAAAAATGACACGGAACGCGCTACGCGGTCTCTCATCTGATACCGCTGATACCGCCGTTCTACTGCAGCTGGTTCAGAGTGCCGTGTCGGCCTGGCGCACGGAATCCCTCGGCTGTTCCCCTGCCCTTATCCCAAACATGTTGTGGAGTCTCCCATGTTGCCGTGCGGTCGCTATAGCTAC
>WTHE01000521.1 GCA_011523315.1 Candidatus Binatota bacterium | reverse complement strand
GGCCGCCTGTGTGCGTGCCTACAACAACTGGGCGACCGACTATACCTCGCTGGCGCCGGAGCGCCTGCGCTGGGCTGCGGCCCTGCCCATGCAGGATGTCGAGGAGGCGATCACAGAGGCTCACCGGGCCGCCGAAGCCGGCTGTGTCAGCTACTACATGCGGCCCAATCCGGTCCGTGGCCGGACCCTGTGGCACGAGGACTACCATCCGCTGTGGGCCGAGATTGAGAAGATCGGCAAACCGATCTCGACCCACGATTCGGCCTCGGCCTCAGTGCCGTCGTTCGGCGATCGGATGGACACCCATACCAGCGGCCATATTCTGTCGCACCCGTTTGAGGCCATGGCGGCCATGGCCGGGCTGATCTGGTTCGGTATCTTTGAGAAATTCCCGAACCTGAAAGTGATCCACGTCGAGGGCGACGGCGGCTGGACCCCGTACTGGCTCCAGCGCATGGAGCAGCACTGGAACTTCAGCGGCAACGCCGAGCACGAATACCTGACCCGCCGGCCGACCGACTACTTCAAGACCAACGTGTGCGTGGCCTTCCGGGGCGACGAGCCGACCATGAAGGCTGCGGTTGAACTGGTCGGCGACGACAACTTCACCTGGGACTCCGACTACCCGCACCCCGACGGCACCTATCCGTGGGGCGTTCAGGCCATGCTCGACCAGCCGATTCCCGAGGTGTCCAAGCGCAAGCTGTTGTGGGACAACGGGGCGCGTATCTTCAACCTGGACTGAGCCGGCTGACGGTGCGGTCTCAACCCACTCAGGCGCCATCCGGCGCCTGATTTCTTTGTGACAGGAGAGCAGCATGAATTTTGACGCAAAGGTCGGTCTGGTCACCGGAGCCGCCTCAGGCATTGGTCGCGCTACTGCGCTTGGATTTGCCCAGCGCGGGGGAACGGTCGTGGTGGCCGATATCAACCGGGAGGGGGCCGAGCAGGTCGTGGCCGAAATCGATGCCAGCGGGGGCAGAGCGCTGGCGCTGGTGGCCGACGTGACCCAGCCGGCCGATATCGACGCCATGATCTCACAAACCGTCACCGAGTTTGGCCGCCTCGATTTTTTACACAACAACGCCTTTGGTCTGCCGGGCGACGACCAGTTTGCGGCCCGGACCGGTGAGCTTGACGATCAGGTCTGGGACAAGACCCTGGAGTTGGGCCTGACCGCCGTCTTTCAGGCCATGAAGCGCGCCATCCCCGAGATGCGCAAAAACGGCGGCGGCGCGATTGTCAACACCGCCTCGATCTCGGGCCTGTACGCCGACTACGGCATTGCCGCCTATAATGCGGCCAAGGCCGGGGTCATCAACCTGACCCGGGTGGTGGCCGTCGAGTATGCCCGCAACGGGATTCGGGCCAACTGCGTGTGTCCGGGCGCGATCAACACGCCGCTGATCGCCCCGGCCCTGGAGATCGCCGGCTTTCAGGACAAGTTCGACGCCGCGATTCCGATTGGCCGGCTGGGCGAGCCCCAAGAAATCGCCAACGTGGTGCTCTTCCTGGCCTCGGATCTGGCCTCGTTTGTGACCGGTTCGGCCTTTGTCGCCGACGGCGGACAGACCGCCAAAACGGGCAGTCCGTCGTTCCTGGCCGAGGGCTAGAGCCTGCCGTATCAAGCATTGCACTGGCGTCGCAGTCGGACTATGCTCGGCTCGAATGACGCCATTAAGGAGGGAGCCATGGCAGACCTGGAAACCCAGATGCAAGAAGTGATTGACCGTGAAGCGATCCGTAACCTGCCGCTGCAATACTGTCACTGCGTGTGGCAAAAGGACCTGGACGGCTACGCCAACCTGTTTACCGAGGACGGCTCGTTCACGATAGACAACCCCGACCTGCCGGGCGCCCAGGGCCGGGACAACCTGCGTAAAATGATCGCCAGCGGCCTGGACGACATCCAGCCCCGGCCGTTCATTCACAACCACGTGATCGAGCTGACCGGCCCGGACAGCGCCACCGGCACGTGTTACGTCGAGGTCCACATGCTGCGCGAGGGCAAGAAGTGGGAGATGCGGGGCTGGTATAACGACGAGTATGCCAAGGTGGACGGCGAGTGGAAGTTCAAGTCGCGCCAGATCACCACCGACTCGTTTGGGCCCGAAAACGAGGGTTAAGAGGGGAGACACCGATGGCAAGCAAGAGTCTCGAAGCCCAGCTGCAAGAGGTGCTGGATCGCGAAGAGATCCGCACCCTGCCGCAGCGCTACTGTCACTGTGTGTGGCAGAAAGACCTGGACGGCTACGCCGAGCTGTTTACCGAAGACGGGACCTTCGGCACCGACGATCCCAGCCTGCCCAAGGGTCAGGGCCGCCAGCAGCTGCGCGGTCTGATTGAGGGGGCGCTCAACGACATGGGTCCCCGGCCGTTCATTCACAACCATGTGATTGCGTTGACCGGCCCGGACAGCGCCACCGGCACCTGCTACGTCGAGGTCCACCTGCTGAAGGACGGCAAGAAGTGGGAGATGCGGGGCTGGTATAACGACGAATACGCCAAGGTCGGTGGCGAGTGGAAGTTCAAGTCGCGTCAGATTACGACCGATTCCTTTGGCCCCGAGAATGAGGGCTGAGCCGCGCCCTCTACCATGAACACCGCAGGCGTCACGCGCAGCCAGGGAGGCACCATGTCCCGACCGTTTGATCCCATCCTAGTCGAAGTCATCCGCAACCAGATCGCCGCAATCACCGAGGAGATGACC
>WTHE01000415.1 GCA_011523315.1 Candidatus Binatota bacterium | reverse complement strand
GTAGAGCATCTGCCTTTTAAGCAGAGGGTCCCGGGTTCGAGCCCCGGTCGGCTCACACCCTCCGCTCCGCTATCAGTCCCCGTCGTCTAGCCTGGCCTAGGACACCGGCCTTTCACGCCGGCGACACGGGTTCAAATCCCGTCGGGGACGTCCCGCCCTGTCAGCCCAGCCTGTCGGTCACCTCGGCTAGACGCGGCGCGTGTCTATCCTTGTCGGATAGAATCGGCTCCACCACCGGCCACGCAATACCAATTGCAGGATCGTTCCACACAATCCCGATCTCATCGCTCGGATCGTGAAACTCGGTGCACTTATACACCACCTCGGCCCTCTCGCTCAGCACACAGAAGCCGTGGGCAAAGCCGGGCGGGATATACGCCTGGCGGAAACTCTGAGCCGACAGCCGCATCCCGACCCAGCGTCCGAAGGTGGCCGAGCGGGGACGGATATCGACCGCCACGTCGAAGATTTCACCCTGAGTCACGCGGACCAGCTTGCCCTGTGGATGCCGCCCCTGGGCGTGCAGACCGCGCAGGGTGTGTCGCCGCGAGCGGGAATGATTGTCCTGGACAAAGACCGCCGGAATACCCGCCTCGGCATACTTGCGGGCGTGATAGGTTTCGAGAAAAAATCCCCGCTCGTCCTCAAAGACCTCGGGTTCGACAATCAGGACCTCGGGCAGCTCAGTCGCACGGACTTTCATCGCGCCTCCTCCGCCGGGTTCGGGCCTCTCGCCTGCAAGGGGAACGATGATGACCACCTCATCAAGAAGAGATCATCGTTCCCCTTGGATGTACGCGAAATCCATAGCCGGGAAAAGACCGCCGACTTGCCTTGTACCCCCCAAGCCGTATACAAAACGGGCCGAACCCGGGGACCCCGGGTGCCGTATTTCATTCCTGTCTGGAAAAGGAAGAACCATGCCACACAATCTTTTCGACAGCCTGCAAACATTCGAGCTGAGCAACGGTCAGACGGCCCAGTTTTACTCCCTGCCCCAACTGGAACGCCACGGCCTGGGCCAGATATCACGCCTGCCGGTTAGCATCCGCATCGTGCTCGAATCGGTGCTGCGCAACTACGACGGGACGCGCATTGAGGAAGGCGACGTGCGCAATCTCGCCGGCTGGGGAGCCCACGACACCCGGACGGCAGAAATTCCGTTCACCGTGGCCCGGATTGTCTTGCAGGATTTTACCGGCGTACCCCTGCTGGTCGATCTGGCGGCCATGCGTTCGGCGGTGGCCAAGCTGGACAAAGACCCCAAGCTGATTGAGCCGCTGGTGCCGGTCGATCTGGTGGTCGATCACTCGATTCAGGTCGATTATGCCGGTGTCGGCAACGCCCTCGAGCGGAATATGCAGAGAGAATTCGAGCGCAACCAGGCGCGCTATCAATTTCTCAAATGGGGCATGCAAGCTTTTGACAGCTTCAAGGTCGTGCCGCCCGGTATCGGCATCGTGCATCAGGTCAATCTCGAATACCTGGCCAAGGGGGTGCTGGAAAAAGACGGGGTGTACTACCCGGACACGCTGGTTGGAACCGACTCACACACCACCATGATTAACGGCCTGGGTGTGGTCGGCTGGGGCGTTGGCGGCATTGAGGCTGAAGCCGGCATGCTGGGCCAGCCGGTCTACTTCCTGACCCCGGATGTCGTGGGTCTGCATATGACGGGGTCGCTGCGAGAGGGCGTGACCGCAACCGACCTGGTGCTGCACTGTACCGAGCTGCTGCGGGCGGCAAAAGTCGTCGGCAAGTTTGTCGAGTTTCACGGCCAGGGCGCGGCCCAGCTGCCGCTGACCGACCGCGCCACGATTGCCAATATGGCCCCGGAATATGGCGCGACGATGGGCTTCTTCCCGGTCGATGAAGAGACCTGCCGGTATCTCGCCGCAACCGGTCGCAGCCAGGAGCAGGTCGACGCCTTTCGACGCTACTTCCAGGCTCAGGACATGTTCGGCATTCCGGGCAAAGACCAGTGCAGCTACAGCCAGGTTCTGGAACTCGACCTGGCCGATGTCCAGCCGGCGGTGGCCGGTCCCAAACGTCCCCAGGACCGGATCAATCTGCCGGACCTGAAACAGACCTTTGCCGACCTGTTTCAGCAGCCGGCGAGCGAGAACGGGTATGCCAAGTCGGCGGACGAGCTCGACACACGCTATCCCATCAAAGGTAATCGTGTTCACAGAAGCTCTCCATCGGACAACACGATTACCTTTGTCAACGGCTCGGGCGGTCCAAGTGATATCGGCCACGGCGATGTGCTGATTGCGGCCATTACCTCGTGCACCAACACCTCAAACCCGAGCGTCATGCTGGCGGCCGGCCTGGTCGCCAAAAAAGCGGTTGAAAAGGGCCTGACGATTCGCCCCACGGTCAAAGCGTCTCTGGGTCCGGGGTCGCGGGTCGTGACCGAATATCTGGACAAGACCGGGCTCCAGGCCTATCTGGATCGGCTCGGCTTTCACTTGGTCGGCTACGGCTGCACCACCTGCATCGGCAACTCGGGCCCGCTCGACCCCGACATTGAGGCGGCGGTGACCAGCCACGACCTGATCACCGCCAGCGTGTTGAGCGGCAACCGGAACTTCGAGGCGCGGGTGCACCAGAACATCAAGGCCAATTTTCTCATGAGCCCCCCCCTGGTTGTGGCCTTCGCCCTGGCCGGTCGGGTCGATATCGACCTGAACACCGAGCCGCTGGGCACGGAC
>WTHE01000405.1 GCA_011523315.1 Candidatus Binatota bacterium | reverse complement strand
GGAGGCCGTCGATCCTGGGCAAAAGCGACGGTCTTCCTATTTTTGAGACCGCTTCATGTCAGCCTGAACGTTGAGAGGAAGAAACGATGGCTGTCAGTTTCAAAGAGATTGAGAAAAAATTTGAGCAGACATTTGGTTTCATCGAGTCCGACTTGAAGCGCATTCTTGCTCTCAAGGTGGGAGGAAACTATGCCGTAGCCCTCCTCGTTGCGTGCGCGTGCGGTACCTTGGCTGAGTATAAGCATGGAAAAGGCCAGGGAGAAAAAGTTTTCAGAAAGCTCCTGCCCGATGGTCCCTACCGGAAGGCCGCAAAACCCCTATACGACGCTCTCAGGAATGGCTTTGCTCACCGCTACAATGGCTATGATATTCCGTTCGACGGACAAACCTTACGGATCACTATTGCGTGGAAAAAAGGCAAACATCTTTTAGTCAGAAAGATTGATGCGGTCCCTCACCTGATACTCAATGTGAGGCAGCTGTGCGAGGCTCTTTTCCTGGAATTCGAGAAATACAGGCGCGCCTTAAAAAAGAACGCTGAATCGAGGAAGTCCTTTCTCGACAGGTACGACAAGAAGATCGACGCAGTTCAGGACACGAAACAAATCTGCGCCCTGAAGACCATAGTCGGCAAGGCTGAGACCGACCCACCCGTAGACGAACAGGAAGCTCCCTGGATGGCAGGGTTCGGCAAACTGGCCGACCTGTCGAGTGAAAACCGTCGCGTCGCTGAGATGATCGAGGATGAGTTCGAGCGCCTCGAACTTGGCGACAGCGCATGATCTTGGACACGAACGCTGTGTCGGCGTGGGCGGAAGGTCACCCGGGGGTTCAGTCCCCCTTACGATCTGCCGACCGGCTCGTTGTCCTCGTCATCGTTCTGGGTGAGTATTATTTCGGTATTCGCCAATCTCGCTACCGTCGCCGCTACGAGAACTGGCTCCGCCGCTATCTCCCACTGGTCGAAATCGCCACCATTACCCAAGTGACGGCCGAAGTCTATGCCCAGCTCCGTTTGGAATTGAAACGAGCAGGCAACCCCATCCCGCCCAACGACGCCTGGATTGCCGCGCTCGCCCGCCAGCACACTCTCCCGGTGTTGAGCAACGATGCCCATTTCGACCGTGTCGAAGGCATCACACGGATCGCTTTCTGAAACCTCTTCTTTCCGTCCCTGCTCGCTGAAGCCGTCTGACTGCTGGCTAGAGCTTGCGGGGAGGCTCTCTGAAACTTCCGATCGAGATAATCCAGCCGGCACAGATGAGAAGGGCAAATGCCGCGCCGCCCAGGATGATGGCCAGGGTGTCTGCCATGTATCAGTCCTCCGCTTCCGCAATCCGAGGCTCAAATTCAGAAGCGCCATCGGCCTGAAAGGCGGGTGAGTCGGGCGCCCAGAACAGGCGTTCCGTCGTCTTCCGAAGCGCCGGCGCGGTATAGACATAGCGGAGATCGTACGAATCGTAGAGCGTCTGGAAAAACCGCCCAAAACGGATCGGGCTGTTGATTGGCGGGAACGCGCCAAGAATTCTTCCCCGTGTCGATTCTTCCGTGCTGACGAGCGACAGGCAGACGGCTTCATAACGGCTGACATCGTTCCGCACATCCTTACGGTCGGTGAGACATGCGATAGCGTCGTGATAGCGCACGATGCTGTCAACCACACGGCCATCGGATTCAACCGCTACATCGTTCTTGTTGGTGACCTCGCCTTCCCGCCCAGCCCGGATGATATGGAAGAAGCCGTAGACAAGATTCGGATACGCAATGTGGATGTTGGTGCAATCGCCCGCAGCTTCCTCCATCCGATTTGTCAGGTTGCGGAACGCGTTCAGCGTACCTTTGACCGACACCGCGATACACGGGCCGATTCCTGGCCGTGTCACCACGACATCCACATTCTTCGTTTTCAATCCGCCGAGGATCGTCAGTTCTCCCGCAACAGCAGCGTCCGGGTCGTGGATGAGCCGATGGCGCCGTTGCTTTGCGTGCCTTGACGTTTCTACCCGCAGCGGGGGCCGCGGAACGATAGCCTCAGGATCGAAGCCCCCTTCAATGACAAGTCGCTCGACAATATGCCAATGGAGTAACCTGATATGTGCCTGACTCTGCGTTTGCCTGGCGTCAATGAAGTTGCAGAGCGCATCACGAAGGCTGACGAGCCGCTCATGCATAGTGCCGCCACCTCCGGAGTATGACGATGCCTTCTTCAAGCAGCTCGTGACGGCTCTCTGACATCCCCAGGTTTGAAGCCGGGAGAACAACGTGGCTCGCTTCCCTTGGTTCCAGCTTCAGCATGCCTCCACCAAGAGGATGCCCCTCAAGTTCACAGCTCAGAGCGACCAGGAGGTGCGGCCAGCGGTGGAGTAGCTCGGTCGTAGATATGCTGTTCGTTAGATGGACAGCGTGAACGGAATTGGTGCAGACACAGTGAGCGTCGTTTGCCACAAGGCTCGGGCCGAGGCCGCTCATGTAGCTGAGGAAGGCGTCAGGGACACGAACATCCGGCACGCTATACCACGGTGAACGCGCACGACACTTGTAGGCGGTCCTGGCTTTCTGTCCGGCCGACGAGTCCAGATAACGCCGGACCTGTGTGGGCAGGCTTGCTCCGGCTGGAATGTTGAGCAGCAGCACCGGCTCGTCGCGCTTCAACCAGTTCTCCACCGTGCGGTGTGTCACAGCTCTTTGCGGTAAAAATGCCGACCGTCGCAATGCGGGCGTAAGAAATTCGTCCGGTATCCCCAGCCTCCGGGCCTCAGAGGGACGAAGGTGAAAGAAATCGTTGGCGCCGGTCACATAGCCTATTCCAACGCGTGCGCAGTCTCCCAGTCTGAACACACCTTCGAGATGGCTGAGCTGTACATACAGATCACGGATCGCCCGTGGCAGCAGAAACGGTCTGAGCCGGTAATTCCATGACTGCAGGTCCGATCTGTCTATGCGCTCTCCGGATGACAGCGGTTCTGGTACGTCGCGGAAAGAGTTGTATGAGGAGAAGCCGAGCGAGCCTGAGGACTTTCCAAAACCGCTCGCGTAAACGAACCAGATGTCTTCCGACAGATCGGGAAAGACCTTCTCCCTGATGGCCACAACGTGGACGCCCGAGAAATTGTCGAGCAGGAATCGAATCACCGGCTGGGCGTAAGGCGCATGACCGATCTCTGCGGGAACGACGAAAGCCAGCCGTCCGCCGGGGGTGAGCAGTGAGGCGGAAACAATAACAAACGGTGCCCAAGAGGAAGTCAGACCCGTCAGCTTTGCCCCGAACCGCTCGCAGAGTTGCAGCGCTGTCTTGCGCACCTCGCCCTTGAATCGCTGATAGCGAATGAAGGGAGGATTCCCGGCAACGCAATCAAAACGTTCACCTGTCGCGTTTGCCCAATCGAAAAAATCCGCAGTGTGGACAGTGGCGTGGGGGATATCTTGGGCCACTGCCGAAACCGCCGAGGCATCCCGGTCCACTCCGGCCGCGTTGAAATGGGCTGCCAGAAACCGACCGTCGCCGCAGGCCGGGTCCAGCAAACGGTCGGACGGAGACCGGACAACCCACCGCACGAGCATGTCTGCGACCTCTGACGGCGTATAGAATGAGCCGAGGGATTTCCGCGCAGAAGGGGAATCCGCGCTGAGAGGCGGCATGACAAGTCCTCAATCAGGACACTTTCGAGCCCGGGGCGACCTGTTTTTCCGGGCTTAAGACGATCACCCCGCCGCTGCTGGCGTCGGTGGCGGCCAGCAGCATGCCCTGACTCTCGACCCCCCGCAGCTTGGCCGGCTGCAGGTTGGCCACCACCACGATCTGCCGGCCGACCAGTTCCTCCGTCGTGTAGTGAGCGCGGATGCCGGCGACGAGCTGGCGTTGTTCGTCTCCCAGGTCAACGCTGAGCACGACCAAGCGGTCGGCGTTGGGGTGGGCTTCGGCTGCGGTGACGGTCGCCACCCGCAGTTCGACTTTGCCAAATTCCTCAATGCTTATCATCAGCCTAGACTCCTTTGCGGATTTCGTGCCACTATAACGGCGCTGTCAGCCCGCGCAACGGAGGGCAAGGCGGACGATGATGACCGCTTGAGAGGGAAGAGAGCATCGTCCGCCCTGGCTGGCGGAATCGGAGAGACAGGAGGGAAGGCTATGCCTGAGCCGCTCCCGGCCGATATGCCGGGCTTGATGAAAATTGTGAATGGATTTGAGCAGGCTGCGGTTGTGCTGGGGGCCGCCCAGCTTGACCTGTTCTCGCCGCTGGTCAAGGGACCGCTGACGGCGGCCGAGCTGGCCGCCCAGACCGGTCTGCCCGTGCGCGGGGTCGAGCGTCTGCTCAACGCCAGCGCAGCCCTGGGTGTTGTGACCAAGGAGGCCGAGCGCTACCGCAATGCGCCGGCGGCCGATGCCTTTCTGGTCAAGGACAAGCCGGGCTATGTGGGCAATATGCTGAGGCAAGCCAGCGACCGCTACCAGGCCTGGGGCAAGCTGTCCGAAGCCATTCGGAGCGACCGGCCGGTCCTGCCCCTGACCGGCGCCGAGCTTGAACATGCGCCGCCCGAGGTGCTGGACAACTATGTCCACGGGCTGTTCGAGCTGGGCAAAGGCTTGGCCGAGCGGATTGGCAGTCTGGTTGACCTGAAGCAGTCCCGCCGGCTGCTCGATGTCGCGGGCGGCTCAGGCGTGTACTCGATCCGCCTGTGCCAGGCATTTCCGCAGCTGGCCGCCACGGTGTTTGACCTGCCGCCCATCCTGCAACGCACGCGTCGTATCATTGAGCGCGAGGGCATGACCGCCCGGGTCAGCGTGCGCGAGGGCAATTATTTCAGCGATGACTTTGGCCACGGCTATGACACGATCCTGCTGTCAAATATGCTCCAGACCGAGGGCCGCGAGACCGGCAAGATGGTGCTCGGCAAAGCCTTTGCGGCCTTGCAGGCCGGCGGCCAGATCGTCATTCACGGCATCATGCCCGAGCCCAACCTGATAGAGCCGGTCCAACCGGCGGTCTTCTCGCTGTTCATGATGCTGGTGTTCCCCAACGGCGAAGCCTATCCGGGCGAAGAGATCATCGGCTGGTTGCACGACATCGGCTTTGTGGACGGCCAGAAGAAAAGGCTGCCGCCACCGGCTTTCACCGGTCTGGTGCTGGCGCGCAAGCCGGGCTAGGGCTGGAGCACACGTATGACGCATATCGACGCCGCGACATGGCAGGCCCTGTGTCAGCACGCCCAAGACGCGTTTCCCGACGAATGCTGTGGGGCCATCCTGACCCGGGCTGGCAGGGCCGAAGTGCGACGCATTGACAATATCCAGAACGCCATGCACGCCAAGGACCCGGAGACCTATCCGCGCGACGCCAGCACGGCGTATTTCATGCAACCCAAACAATTGCTGGCCGTGATTCAGGACGCCGACAGCGGCACGGCCGAGTTGACCGCCTTTTACCACTCGCATCCGAACCACGAGGCGTATTTCTCGGCCGAGGACAAACGCCAGGCCATGTTTGGCGATGAACCGTCGTATCCAGAGGCGGTCTATCTGGTGGTCTCGATCTACGACCGTCAGGTGCGCCGGATCAAGGCCTTTCAGTGGGACGAAGCGCAAAAAGACTTTGTCGAGACCGAGCTGCACGCCGAGACAGGCTGAACGCTGGTCTCTTTCTGCTGGGGAGGTCAGCACCGTTCACCTCCGTGTCAAACGGCTTGCACAAGCCAGACCGGTAGGATAGGAGCGAGGCGTGGACGCGATACAAGAGTGGACGCAGATGACCGGCAGACCAGGAAGAGATGATCGTCCACTTTCAGGGGAGGGATAATGAACAAGGCGATACGCGTAGTCGGCTGTCTGGTCGGAATGTTCGTGTTGGGCGTGAGCGTCGTCCAGGCCCAGGGGCCTGCCGCTGGCTCGTGGAATGTCGGCCTGCGCTCGGGCTACTCCATCAGTGAACGGAATATCGACAGCGTGCCGATCCACTTCCATATCGGCTACATCCTGTTTAAGGGCAAGCCAGGGATCTTGCCCGCAGGGGCGTTTGAGATTGCGACCGAGCCTTTCCTGTCTGCGGTGACACGCCACTCCAACCAGCGAGAGGGGAGCAGCATTGTCAGGGACGCGGGGGGCGAGCCGGTCAAGCTCGGCAGAAAGCGCGACGCCTCGATTGAGGCCGGCCTCATGCTGCCGGTCCTGAGCTATCATTTTGACCTGGGTTCTCGTCTGTCTCCGTATATCGAGGGCGGCCTCGGTATCTTGTACCACGACTACCAGGGTTATGACCTGGGCGACGGTTTCACTTTCACCGAGATGGCCGGCGCCGGCCTGTCGTATTTTCTGCACGATAACGTCTCCCTCAGCCTGGGCTATCGGTTCCGTCATACCTCAAACGCCAGCCTGTACGACGAAAATGACGGCCTGAACTCGCACTCCCTGTTGGCCGGCGTGTCGTTTTTCCTGCCTTAGAGATCAGTCATGGCGGACGACGAGAAAAAGGCGGCCGAGCCCTCAGACGGAGACGAGCGCCGGAAAAAACGTACCCGCAGCCGGTCCAGAAGCCGGGGCCGCAACCGTTCTCAGACCGCGACGCCGCGCGCTCAGGAGGGGCGGGCCGCCAAGGCGGACAGCCCGTCGCCGCGGGCCGACCGGGGTCGGGCAAAAGCGCCGCGCGGACCGAGCAAACAGGCGGCCAGACCGCAGGCCGCTGCTCCGGCCGAACGGCGTCCTCCAGCAGCCCGCCCCAGACCACCGGCCAAGGCGGGTGTACGTCCGGCCCGGAGCGAGCCGAAGCTTGAGGAGTGGCGGGAGCCCGAGGACCGGCCGGCCGCGCGTTTCGGGCTGAGATCGGGCAGGGCGGAGGCGCAGTCCGAGGAGCAGCGCGAGCCTGCGGGCGCGGTCTTTTTCCGCAGCTTTGAGAACTATGATCAAGAGGAAGCCCGCGAGTGGCTCAGCGATCCCAATATCAAACTGATTCAAAGGGCCGACCCCAAGCCGGGCGAGTGGGCCTACTGCCCGCTGGTCGAAGAGCGCTGCCCGGCCCGAGAGGTCGAACAGGTCAAACGCGCGTTGCCGATTCCTGCCGACGTGTACGCCGTGCTGGTCGATTCCGGCCTGTCGCTGCGGGCGATTGTTACCGGAACGCCGATGTACGAGCGGGTGCTGGAGTTCAATTTTATTGACGAAGCCTCGTTCGACTGCTGGATTCAGGGCGAGTGGGTGCGCGAAGAGGTGTTTGACGGCAAGGCCGAGCTGCTGCGCCGCGCGGTTCGGCTGCTTGAAGAGTATTTGCAGAAAGACATTGTCAGCAATGAGGACATTGTCCAGGCGCCACGTCCTGACGGGGCGCTGCCGCCCGCCCGCACCGAGTGGTGAGACGCCGGGCCGCTCAGGAGGGAAGCCGCATGCCACAGCTGACCGCCAATAACTACACCATGCACTACCAGGTCGATGATTTCACCGACCCGTGGAGCACGTCTGAGACCATCTGGATCCAGCACGGCTTTGGCCGCAACCTCAACTTCTGGTACCACTGGATCCCGCTCCTGGCCGGGCAGTACCGTGTGCTGCGCCGCGATATGCGCGGCCACGGCGGGTCGGCCGACCCGGGACCGGACTACGTGTGGTCGGTCGATGACCTGCTCGGCGACATGAAAGGCTTTCTGGACGCCTTAGAAATTGACGCCGTGCACTATATTGGCGAATCGGTGGGCGGCATTCTGGGCATTGCGTTTGCCACCAAGTGGCCCGAGCGCTTCAAGAGCCTGACCCTGTGCGCCTCACCGACCTCTATCCGGCCGCATATCCAAAAGACCTTTGCCCTGGGCTATGAGGACTGGCCAACTGCCCTCGGCGCGCTCGGTTCGGGCGGCTGGGCCAAAGCCCTGATCGAACAGGGCTCGGGGCTGGCTGGGGGCGATTCGCCCCATCTGCGCTGGGTGCTTGACGAGTGGGCCAAAACCCCGACCCACGTGCTCCAGGGACTGTGCCGCCTGGTGCCGAGTGTGGATGTGGAACCGATCCTGTCCCAGGTCAGCGTACCGACCCTGGTCCTGGCCCCGGCCAACAGCCCGCTCACGCCGCTGAGCGAGCAGCTGGCCATCCGCGACGGTATCCCCGGTGCGCAGATGGCGGTAATCGAGGGCAGCGGGCATGAGATCTATGTGGATGCCGCCCAGGACTGTGTTGACGCCCTGCTCAGGTTTATCCGCTCGTTAGGCTAGGGGGCCGAGCCTGATGCCGTATAGCGAAGCTCTTCCGTCCCAGCATCGCCTGAGTGTGGACGACTATCACAAGATGGGCCGGGCGGGCATCTTCGACCACGATGAGCGGCTTGAACTGATTGAGGGCAGGCTGATTGATATGGCTCCCATCGGCAGCGATCATGCGGGTACGGTTATTCAACTCAACGCTGTACTGAACAGGGCATTTGCCAGATTGGCTCTCGTCTCGCCGCAAAATCCTATCCGTCTCAGTGAACATTCGGAGCCTCAGCCCGATTTTGCCGTCTTGCGCCCACGAGCCGATTTCTATCGCACCGCTCACCCTCAGCCACATGATGTCCTGCTCGTCATTGAAGTTGCAGACACGAGCGTCCGCTATGACCGAGAGGTGAAGATTCCGCTGTATGCCCGTCACGGTATCCCCGAAGTCTGGCTGCTGGATCTGGGCAACACACAGCTCGAGATCTACCGCCAGCCCGGGACCGAAGGCTATGGCGAGGTCCTGTATCCTGCCAACGATGAGTCCATCGCGCCGGTCCTACTGCCCGACGCCACGCTGTCCATTGCCGATCTGTGGTCGTGAGCACGGGGCAGGGGGTCGGCTTTTTTCTGAACCAGGAGGACTGTATGCCCGCTCCAGCCACCCGTCTGCGCCAGTTGCTCGACGGCCCCGACATGGTCGTCGCCCCGTTTGTGTTTGATGCCTTCCAGGCCCGGATTGCCCAGGCTGCCGGCTTTGAGGCCATATACATGACCGGATTTGGGACGGCCGCGTCACGCGGGTTTCCCGACGTGGGTCTGTTGACCATGGCCGAGATGGTCCAGAATGTCCGCTATATCGCCAGCGCGGTCGAGCTGCCGCTGATCTGCGACGCCGACACCGGCTACGGCAATCCGGTCAATGTGTATCGGACGGTGCGCGAGTATGAGGCGGCCGGTGCGGCCGCCCTGCACATCGAAGACCAGGTGTGGCCCAAACGCTGCGGCTTTCTGGCCGGCAAACAGGTCATTCCCATGGACGACATGGTGCCCAAGGTGCGGGCGGCGTGCGACGCCCGGCGCAGCGGCGATTTTGTGATTATTGCCCGGACCGATGCCCTGGCGGTCAACGGCTGGGAGGACGTGATTGCCCGTGGTCGCGCCTACCGTGAGGCCGGCGCCGACCTGATCTTTGTCGACGGCATCAGAACCCTGGCCGATATGGAGCGCTACGCCAAGGAACTGGGCGACCTGCCGCTGCTGTACAACGGTCAGCTGCTGCCGGTCCAGGAAATCCAGAAATTCGGCTTCAAGCTGACGATTTACTCGGCCACGCTGATGGCGGCCTATATTCGGATGCGGGATGCCATGCAGGAACTCAAGACCACCGGCCGGATCGCCACCGATGCGGGCTGGGGCTGCTTTGAGGAAATGACCAATTTGCTGGGCGTGCCCGAGGCCATGGAGATTGGCAAGAAGTACGAATGACATGCTGAATGATCGGCCGGAAGCGCCTATATTCGGGGAGGAGGAGTGCATGGAACAGCAAATCGCCGCTATGTGGGTGCAAATCGCCGTCTCGGCCATCGTGGGCGGGGTGCAATGTCTCTTGATTGCACGCGGCTTAGGAATGATGACGAAAGCCTCCGAGGACCGCAACCGGCAGCTCGACATCATGGAGGCCCGCCAGCATGAGCAAAGCCAGGTACTGGCCGAGTTGTTGCGGCGTACCGCCTGACCTGGAGAGGCCCCGATGGGCGACGATAGTGACGGCCGCGCCAGCTTCCCTGGAAGAGTTGGCCGTATTTATTCCCGATAAGGTGTGTCGTTCATCGTTCAGCAGGCAGCCTCAGCCCACGCGCTGAAAGCCGAGCAGCGACAGTCGCCTCCACGGCTTGCCGGCCGGTTTGACATCGGACACGGCTTTTCTGAGGGTGTCGCCAAAGTCCTCCAACTCGGCCTGCTTCTCAGCCTCAAAGGCTTCCAGCTCTCGGCGTCGCTTTTCCCGAAAGGCCTCAAAATCGGCGTTCCACCGGGCGTGGAAGGCGTCGAGGGCGTTGGCCACGTTTTTGTACATGGTTGAGGTGACGGTCAGGCTGGCCGTGCAGTAGGGGTTGGGGCAGTTCAGCACGGTGCCGATCCGAAAGCGGGCAAAGGCCAGCGCATATTCCTGCTCGCACTTATAGCAGCTCAGCGGCACCTCCCAGTCGTCGACGTCGGGAATGGCCAGGGTTGAAACCTCGACGGCTGCGGCCGGGGCGGGAGCCGGGGCCGCAGGTGGCGGAGCTGCGACTGGGGCAGGCTCAGCGGCTGGAGCGGGTTCGGCCGCCGGTTCGGCAGCATCACCACCCTTGAAGCGGGACGGAAAGTCGTCGCCAAAGGTTTCTTCCGGGTGCAGCTCTTTGGCACGGGCGATCAGGACGGATTCGGCTTCCGGGATGTCCGGATTGGGCACGCAGCAATCGACCGGACACACTGCGGCACAGGCTTCCTGGTCAAAAAAGCCGACGCACTCGGTGCACTTCTGGGGGACGATGTAGAAGATGTCGTTTGAGATGGCCTCGCTGCTCACCCCGTTCAGATCCCACTCGACCCCGCCCTGGTAGATGGCGGTGTTGGGGCATTCGGGCTCGCAGGCTCCGCAGTTAATGCAGTCGTCGGTAATCATGGTCGCCATAGCTGTGTTCTCCCTCTCAGGACTCTCTTTCTGGCTAGCCTTCCCGAGCCGTGCTGTCAATGTCCCCGGCCTGCATGGTCCGTCGCCACCGGCTGGCTTGCAAAGGTAATCGTGTTGTCCGATAAGTATCTCTTGTGAACACGATTACCTTTGGCAAAGGGTTCGGCCAGCCGGGATAATACTTGTCAGCTATGAACTCCGCCGTTTCCGCACGTCTTGTGAACGGGCCGTTTGGCGACCCCGGCCTGTATATCCGCCTGCCCTGGCAGGGCCGGGCAGTGGTGTGTGACCTGGGCCACAATGACGCCCTGTCGATGACCGACATGCTGCGCCTGAGCCACGTGTTTGTCTCCCACTGCCACATGGATCACTTCATTGGCTTTGACCGTCTGCTGCGGGTGTTTTTATCCCAGCACAGGACTCTCCGGCTGTTTGGACCACCGGGCCTGCTGGCCTGCGTGGCCGGGAAACTGCAGGGCTATACCTGGAACCTGGTTGACGGCTACGGTTTTGGCCTGGAGGTGACCGAGGTCGGACGCCAGACCATGCAACGGGCGCGTTTTGAGGCCGCGACCGGCTTCAGGCCCCAGCCGCTGGCTTCCCTGCCGTTTACCGGGACCCTGGTCGAGGAGGCTGGATTTTGCGTACGGACCGTGCATCTTGACCACCGGATTGACTGTCTGGCCTTTGCCCTGGAGGAAGAAACGCACCTGAATGTGGATACCGCCATCTTGGCCGAACTCGGGCTCGGTCCCGGGCCGTGGCTGTCCGAGCTGAAACGTGTGGTGCGGGCTGAGCGGCCGGACGATTTTCGTATTCGGGCCGAGTGGCGGCAGGACGGACGCCAGCATGAACGGACCTTCGCGCTCGGCGAGCTGCGCGAGCGGCTGGTCAAACACACCCCGGGACACAAAATCGCCTATGTGGTTGATACGCTCTACAGCGCGGACAATGCCGCCCGTATTGCCGGCCTGGCCCACCGGGCGGATGTGTTGTTCTGTGAGTCGCCCTTTTTGCACGCCGACCACGAGCAGGCGACTCGGCGCTATCATCTGACCGCGCGCCAGGCCGGTCTGCTGGGACGCGCGGCCCAGGCCAAGAAGCTGGTCGTCTTTCACTTCTCGCCCCGCTACTCGGGTCAGGCCGAGGTCTTATACCGGGAAGCCCGGGAGACGTTCAAGGCTCGTCAGGGGGGCGTTGATGACCGAGCCCCGTCTGCGCCGTCCGCAGTTCTCAACCCGAGCCCCGCGACGGTCTAGCGCCATGCCCGAGCTGATTGCAGAACCCGTGCGGCGCTTTATTGACGCCCACCAGGTGGCCCGGCTGGCAACCGCGGGTCAGGACGGCGAGCCCCACGTCATCCCGTTCTGTTATGCGTATGACGGCCGACACTTCTACTTTGTGGTCGATCAAAAGCCCAAGCGCCAGACCGGGAAACCGCTCAAGCGGA
Organism: Candidatus Binatota bacterium; assembly: GCA_011523315.1. Taxonomy (GTDB): domain Bacteria; phylum Desulfobacterota; class Binatia; order Bin18; family Bin18; genus JAAXHF01. The sequence continues at coordinate 881 of WTHE01000405.1, read as the reverse complement.
TTCAGAACATGTTGGAGAATCCGCAGGCCGCGCTGGTCATTGACGATTATGCCGATGACTGGAGCCGGCTGGCGTATGTGATGGTGCGCGGCACGACCGCCCTGGTCGAGGAGCGGGCCGAGTATGACCGGGCGCTGGCCCTGCTGCGTGGGCGCTATCCGCAGTACCGGGCGATGGAGCTGCGTTTTGGCCACAACGCCATGGTGCGCATTACCCCCACCAAGGTGAACGCCTGGGGCAAGATTCACCCATGACCGGATCATGACTCGTGGTCGAGCGCTGTGCCCATGATCGCCACCGCCCGATCAATCTCGGCCGACGAGATGACCAGGGGCGGGGCCAGGCGCACGATCGTATCTTCGTGCAGCGTCCAGCCCAGCACCAGGCCGTTGCGTAGACACCGGCTGACAAAAGCCTGGGTGGCCGCAGGATCGCTGAAGTCCAAGCCGATCAGCAGGCCCCGACCCCGGACTCCGGTCAGTCCGCCGCGACCGATCAGGCTGCGCAGTTTGGTCATGAACTCGCCGCCTTTTTCCTGGGCGCGCTGGGGAAGCCGCTCGGCAAACATGACATCCAGGGCCGCCAGCCCGGCCGCACAGCACACCGGATGGCCGCCGAACGTCGTCACATGGGCCAGGGGCGGATCAACCGACAGGGTTTGCATGATTTCCGGTGTGCTCACGAATGCGCCGAGCGGCATGCCGCCGCCCAGTGCCTTGGCCAGCACCAGGATATCGGGCACGACCGCCCAGTGATCGGCGGCAAAGGCCGCTCCCGACCGCCCGAAACCGGTGATCACTTCGTCAAAGATCAGCACCGCGCCGACCGCGGACCAGCGCCGACGCAGGCCCGGCAGCAACGTCGCATCGGGAAGCCGTACG